>CAYXBU010000005.1:17700-55400 GCA_964463245.1 uncultured Clostridium sp.
GGCGAATGCCCCGGCGAATACCCCGGCGGATGCCCGGGCAGATGCCCGGGCGGATGCCCTTGTCATCACCTCCTTCTACACCCCCGGTCGGGTCGCGGGAGCCGGGCTGTGCAGTCACGCGTTCCTGGAGCTGTACAATACCGCCGACCGCGCCGTGTCCTTAGCGGGGCTGTCACTCTATGTCTCGGACGGCGAGGGCGGCATGACCGAATATCCCCTGCCGCAGGAGGCGACCGTCTCGGCGGGCGGGTGCTACCTTTTGCGGGGCGCGGCGGCACGCGCTCTGCCCGACCCTGTTTTGACCATCGCGTCTGCTGATGCCGAGCTGGACTTTTGTCCCGACCCCGACGATGACCTGCGGGTGGTGCTGGCGGCCTCGGGGCGGGATATCCGCACCGATCGCCCCTTGCGCGAGCAGGAGGGGCTGTACAGCTACCTCTCAGCTCAGGAGTCGGACGCGGAGGATGCGTACCACTTCGTGAAGAAGGTCAGCGCGGGACGGCTCTTGTGCAAGCGTGCCGACACCGACAAGGTGTCCTACCAGATCATTAAGCTGGAGGAGGCCTCCTATACCGTCCTGCGGCAGATCACCCCCCGCACGAGCGAGGGACGGGTGAATACCACGGTCAGCGGCCGCATGGCGGAGGTGGTCTTCTCGGCACCCGGCGGGGTGTACGAGGAGGGCTTCCCGCTAACCATGACCGCCCCCGAGGGCTACACCATCTACTATACCATCAACAGCGAGGAGCCGCGCTCGGCGTGGGAGCTGGGGCGGGTGCCCACCCGCTACACCGATGCACTGGAGCTGCGGGACACCTCCGACATGGCATGGGGAAACCTGACCAAGGCCTGCGCCGCCCGTATGGGCAGTACCTACTACCCGTTGGCCGCGAGCTTTCCAGGCGGCGCGACCATCCGCGCCTACGCCGTGCGGGAGTCGGACGGCGCTGTTACTCCTACTACCACCCAGACCTACTTCATCGGGGATTGCTACCGCGAGTGGAATATGGATATAGTCAATGTGTCGGTCAGCACCGAGGATTTCTTGGGGAATAACGGCATTTATCTGGTCAACAGCTCGGTGCATGAGCATATCCCCGCCTATGTAGAGTTTATATCCCCTGCGGGGGAGGAGGTCTTCTCGGCCTACGCCGAGATCGCCATGACCGGGCGCGGCTCGCTGAGTATGCGGCAGAAGTCCTTCCGCATCCTGCTCAAATCCGAGCCGTTGGGCAGTGAGGGCGTGGGGGAAAACCTCAACACCTTGAATTATGATCTCTTTGGGGAGTATGCCAACCGTACTCCCGACGGCGAGGACATCACCTGGTATCGGCACATCCTCTTGCGCAACGGCGGCGGGGATAATACCGGCTGTACCATATCCCGCTCCCACATTGGCGATGCCTACATCCAGCGCATCGACCGCTACCTCAAGCCCGACGACATGGCCTACGCCCCGGTGATGACCTTTGTCAACGGGGAGTTCTGGGGGCTGTTCAACGCGCGGGATCGGCTGGACACCAAGTATTTCACCGCCAAGTACAGCCTGCCCGAGGAGGACTTCGTCATGCTGGAGTGCCCCTACCCGCTGACCTACGGCTGGAACGTGGACTATGTCACGGCCTACGGCGACCCCGCCGAGGCGGAGGTCTTCAACGAGCTGGTGCGCTACATCAAGACCCACGACATGGCAAACGAGGAGCACTACCGCTACGCCGCCGAGCGGCTGGACATCGACGGCCTGATCGACTTCTTCTGTGCACAGATATACCTGTGCTGTTCCGACTGGCCGGGCAATAACATCAAGATCTGGCGCAACACGAACCGACAGGGGAGCATGGATACCAAGTGGCACTTCTGCATCGTGGACACCGACCACGGCGTGGGTCTGAACTCCAAGCTGGATACCAACCTATTCGGGGTCATCAACGACGGCTCCATCCTGGGGGCGGTGGTCAATCATCTCTGCCAGAATCCCGCCTTTCGTGAGCAGTTCATCCTGCGCTTCATCTGGTGCACCGAGGTCTACTTCACCCCCGACCGCCTGGTCGCCGAGCTGGATGAGCTGGTCGCACGGGTGAAGCCGGTCATGCAGCTCCAGCTGGATCGCTGGCGGGTCACCGATGGCTCCACGACCACCTACGACACCTGGTGGAGCTATATCGAGACCATACGGCACTTCGTCACCGAGCGACAGCCCTACGCCCGCGCCCAGCTGCGCGCCTGGGCGGGTATTTCGGAGTCCACCTATCAGACCTACAAGACCCGCGCTCTTGCCCGCTTCGGAACCGAGATCACGGGGTAGGAATATACGATTTCCCATGAGAACAAACGCAAAAAAGGAGACTAACACATGAAAAAACTGCCGATCCTGCTCCGCACCGTGAGCAAATGCATGATCACCGCCATGACACTGCCTGTCCTGATGGTCGGAGCCGCGCCGCTGATCACCGCCCATGCCGAGGCGACGGCCGAGGCCGAGTATGAGGCCAAGAAGGCCGCGTATCGGGAAAAGCTCAAGGCGGAGGAGGTCACCACCGACGATCTGCTCATCGGCTCTTGGGTGAGCTTCTACTCCTTTGATGTAGACAGCTATGAGCACCAGCTGGATCAGATGGCGGCGGCTGGACTCAACTTCAACCTCTTCCCCCGCAACTTCGGCTCGGGCAAGATGTTCGATGCCGCCTACTGGGCAGATGTGGAGGAGCAATACGCCCACCGCAACATGGTCTACTGCATGAACGGCGGCCTCAGTGCCTCGGAGCTGGCGCAGGGCGTGGAGTTTGCCGCAGGCAAGCAGCACTGCGTGGGCTACCATGTCATTGACGAGCCGGGCGGCTCGGCACTCGGACAGGTCGGCGAGGTCATGCGCGCCTACCACGAGGCTGACCCCGAACGCTACGGCTTTACCAACCTCTTACCCAGCTATGCGGGCAGTGCGTGGCTGGGCGGCACCTACCGCGAGTATGTCGAGAACTATGTGGCAGCCGTGGGGGCAGAGAATCTGGAGTACCTGTCCCACGACTTCTACGTTTTCCAGGCCGGCGGCGGGGTCAACAGCGGCATTTTCGCCGACATGGAGGTCATGCGCGCCGTTGCCTATGAGAACGGCAAGCTCAAGACCCACGCCTTCCCCCAGTCCACGGCGTGGAACGGGATGCGTATGCCCAACATCGACGAGATGCGTTGGAATGTGTATGCCTACTTAGCCTACGGCTTCAAGGCTCTGTCCTGGTTCAATCTGGTCTGCCCGGGCAACTCGGACACCGAAGGTGAGGGCTTCCATGACTCCCTCATCTACCGCGACGGAACCATCCGCGACCCGGGGCTGTTCGAGGCATGGAGCGAGCTGAACTGGGAGGTGCGGGGGCTTTCCTCGGCTCTCATGAATCTGGACACCGTCCACGCATACCACACGCGGGATAATGTGAGCGGCGTGGAGTTGCTCCCCGGGGATTTCTTTATTCAGCCCACCAATTCCAAAGCGGACTTTGTCATCAGCTTCATGGAGGCCAAGGACGGGAGTGATCCGTATATCATGATCTTCAACAAGTCCACCCGCAGAGCGGCGACCGGCAATTTTGAACTGGATCTCTCCTGCGGTCTGACAGGGTTGGTATATCTGGATCCCCGTACGGGGGAGGAGATCCCCATGGATATCTCCGACGGTGTCCTGACCGACAGCTATGACATAGGCGAGGGGAAACTCTACCGCCTCAAGGGGGATATCAAGCTGAACGAGACCGCCCCCGAGGCTCCCTCTGTCGATCTGACGAGTGGAGTGTATCAGGGATCGCTGACCGTGACCGTGACTCCTCCTACCGAGGGTGCGACGGTGGTCTACACGCTGGACGGCTCCTACCCGACCGCCGAGGCTACCCTCTACACGGCTCCTATCACGCTGGGCAAGGCGGGGGAGACCTCTGTCCATACCCTGCGGGTCGCCACGGTTCGCGGCAATGCCATCAGCGAGGTCGTGACGCGGCATTACGTCATAAACGGGATGGCCACCGACGGCTCGAACAGCTCTGCCCTTGCGGATGCGCCGAGCGACAAGATCAGCTCGACCGGCGAGTGGCACCTGTCGGACGGCAAGCTCTCGCTCACAGGCGGTGCTGCGGCCGAGACCCTGAACCCCTATCTGGATACCTCCACAAGTTATGAGAACCTGCGCATCACGGCGGACTTCCGCTTTGACGAGGCCTGCGACAAGGCCGCGTCGGCGGGCATCCTGCTCCGTGCCGCCGAGGGGGAGGACTACCTGTACATCAAGGTGAGTCGCACGGGTAAGCTCACCGCATGGCGCAACGATCAGAAGGTCAAGTTCACCGAGACCTATGCCCAGAGCGTCAAGGTGTCGGACGGCTTTGATCTGACGGTCACGCTGGCGGGCAAGCGGCTGTATATCGAGGCGAACGGACAGCTTGCGGCCGAGGCGATCTTGACCGAGCCCATGACGGCTGTCCATGTGGGGGTCAACGCTACCGAGGGCGGTGCTTTCACCGCCGAGCACATCTATACCATGCCCGTGGTCGCCCCCGCGCCTGAGCTTGAGGTCGCGCTGGTCAAGCTGGAGACGAGCGGAGGGAGCGTGACGGTGCCCAAGGACACCTCCCGCGGGGATGTGATCGCCCTGCTGGACAAGACGGCCTCGGGTACGGACGAGAACGGCGAGTCGGCTACCTACGACATCCTGTGGAGCCTGGACGAGCTTGACCTCTCGGCTCCCGGACTCTACACGGTCAAGGGCTACCCCGTGCTCTCGGAGGGCAGCTTGGTGGTCAACCCGCGCGGCGTGGCGGCGCGTGCGACCCTGCGCATCACCTATGACCCCGACCGCACCGAGCTGAACGCCGCCATCTCCCTGATGGAGTCCCTCCGTGCCGAGGATTACTCGCCCGACACCTGGGAGGCGGCCGAGGAGGCCTATCGAAATGCGCTGGGTCTGGTCGAGGCGGATGTCCCCCAGAATTCCGTGACGGTGGCGGCGGTGTTCCTGATGGATAGACTGAACGCGCTGGATCCCGTCGGCATTGATTTTGCCGCGCTGGATGCCGCTGTGGCTTCGCTGGAGGCCTGCAGGTTGTCATCCTCTGCGTATACCGAGGAGTCCCTCGCCGAGGCCGAGCAGGTCTTGACCGAGGCCGAGGGCTTCTCCCGCACAGGTCCCGTGACCCAGGCCGCCGTAGACGAGCTGACCGCCCGCGTGACCGCCGCCGAGCAGGGGCTGACGGCTGTAGTCAAGAATACAGAGACCGAACCGGACGAAAGCGACGTGCGGGGCTGTGGCTCGACACTGGGCGGAGCGGCACTGATCCTTGCGACGGGTGCGGCAGGTGCCTGCGCCCTGCACAAGAAGAAAGAGGATTGATCCCGCCAAAAAGGCGTGGGAGGTCTCCTTCGGGAGGTCTCTCACGCCTTTTCTTGCGGATATGGATGTCACGTCAACTCTGCCGTGACGGTTCCTGCCACCGTGGGGCAGGTGATCCGTCCCCATGCCACTCCCGCCGCCTGCGGCGCGGATGCGTAGCTCGCCCACCCCGGTGCCGTGGGGTGAAGCCCGAACACTCCCCGCAGGATGGCCACGGCGGCGGCGGCTCCCCACGGGTGGGAGAAGGTCATATTGGGCTTGCTTCGGGTACACCATGCCTCGGTGGTCAGGGTCGCGCCGATCGGGCGACCGTCAAACGGGGAGGGAGCCTCCCCCACCGCACGGCGGAGCATATACGCATAGGTGCGGTGACCGGGGGTGTCGTTCTCGTCGACAAGGAGGGAGTTGGCCATGTCCCCGTGCCCCGAACGGTATAAGCCCATCAGAAGGAAGTAGGTGCCGTATACGCTCATGCGGATGCGGCTCCCGTTCCTCGCGCTAAGGCTCCGCTCCCACAGCCGCGCGGCTATGACGTCCGCCTCGGCGGAGTCGCGGTAGACCCCTGCGTAGAGGGCGTAGGCCGCCGTGTGCTGGGAGATGTGCGGGGAGGGGGTGCCGTCCTCGTACAGCCCGTCCGAAAAGTCCCCGCTTGCGGGGTCGTACAGGCGGGTCAGGATGGCCTCGCGCAGGGCATCGGCATGAGCCGAGAAGTCCGCCGCGTCGGCCTCCTCGCCGACGACGGCGGCGATATTCGACAGAGCCGTATACCCCGCGACCGCCGCGCAGTTGAGCACCGTGTTGTACTTGACCGCCATATCGTAGCCGTCCCGCTCGGAGGGCGGCCAGTCCACGAGGACGGCATCCGTCCCGGAGGCGGCGATGTTGCCGGAGTACAGAAGCCCGCTCTCGGCATCAAGGTAGGCCGTGAAGGTCTTCTGCTTCAGCACCGGGTACCAGCGACTGAGGGAGGCATCGTCCCCGGTGGCCATGTAGTCCTCCCACGCGGCCTCGCATATCCAGAGGATGTATTCAGCCGGCCAGGTGCGGTGTCCGTACAGGTATTCCAGCGAGAACCGAGCCGTGGCATAGTCATTCTCGAAGCAGTAGGCCGCCAGCTGGTTGATCAGGGCATCCCCCTCGTAGGCACCCCGCTCGCGGGATTGGGAGTCCACATAAATGTCCTGCGTTGTATACTTGATGGTGTTGCGGGTCAGCCGCCACAGCTCGCAGAGCAGGGGGGAGGAGCAGGTCATGGAGGAGGTCTCCTCGGCAAAGTCCCGTCGGATGGCCACGCCTGTCAGCATCTCCGGGGTCAGCTCAAAGGGGAGCCCATCCAGCTCGACAAAGCGCAGGGTCAGCATATCGGTGGAGAAAAAGGTCTCCCCCGGCACCAGCCGCCAGGAAAAGGCGTAGCGGTTGCCGGTGTTCATGTCCCACTTGACCAGCCTTCCGTCCTCGGTCGGGGCGGGGCGAAGCTGTTCCCCCGCGCAGACGGCGACCTCGACCCCGCCCGTGGGGTCTTGTGTCCATGCGGAGGCGGGTGGTACGCAGAGGGACAGACTACCGATGATCTCCTGCCCTAAGTCTACCAGATAGTGCCCCCGCCCAAGCATCCGCACGCGGGGCGGAGGTTCCAGCGGGTAGCGGGAGACCGGGTCACAGCCCGCCGCCGTCAGGATCAGCTCCTCCCCCTCGGACTGTCCCGACGACAGCCTGCCGCAGGCGGGACAGTCATCCCAGGCTGTGTCGTCAAAATTCGGAAGGTCGAACCCGAAGGGGTAGGCGGTGCCGTCGATGTTCTGCCCGTAGGCGACAAAGTAGCCGGTTCCGATGCTCTCGCGCGGGCGCAGGGCGGCCTCGCCGTCCAGACCCCGCCAGCCCTGCGGGGACAACAGCTCCTGCCCCTCTCCCGTGCGGGTATAGGCGGTGGCGCGGCAGGCGAACATCCGTACATCCGATGCGGCGGGGCAGGTCAGGATGGCTGAGATCACATTCTCCCCCGCCCGCAGGTAGGGGGTCGCCTCCACGGTCTGGACAAACAGGAGCCGCCGCCCCTGCGGGTCACGGCCGTAGCGCGGCGGGGCGACCAACAGAGGGTGCCCGTTGCAGAAGAGGGTGCAGACATACTGCCGCGACGGCTCGGGGGAGCGGGCGGTCACGCTGACCGTTACCGCCGCCGAGCGGGACAGCTCCTCCTCGGACAGGGAAAAGCTCTGTCGGACAAAGCCGCAGACCCCGGGGTGCTCCCCCGCGACCCTCGCGAGCGGGAGCCATATTCCGGTGGACTCCTGCCAACTCGCACTGTCAAGGATCGTGAAGGGTTGCGACTCCGACCACGCGGACGGGATCCCGTCCCCGCCGCGCACCTGTACCTGCCAGCTGTACAGCCCGGTCGGGAGGTACGGTTGCCCCTCTATGGGGAGCCGCCGCCCCGTAAAGCGACTATCCTCGACCCACGCGGTGTCAAGGCACGGCTCGGCGGTATCCGAAATGCCCCGATACAGGCGGAGGCGGTAGGCGGTCTGCCCACCCGCAGGCGGCTGCCAGCTGAATCGCCACGCGGTCGCAGAGGGCGGCAGTCCCCACGGGTGCCGCTTGAGATCTACCCGCAGACCCTTCGGTCGACGGTTTGTGTGTATCTGTTCCATAGGCTCCTCCTCGGAGGGTGATGGGTCTATGGTAGCACAAAACAGCCTACTTGTCAAGTAAAAAGGTGAACATTTTGTGACTTTGCGGGATATGTCGGAATTTTCGCCTTTTTTTCAAAAACATCTTGCAATTTTTTGGGGTATGCGGTATAATAAAGGTGCTGTGCGGCAAACACCGCAGAGCATCGTGATCCGGCACGAACTCCGGACTTTTCACAAAAGGAAAGGAAGTTTTCTATATGGAAAAGAAGAATGTGGCTATCATCGGATACGGTAACATGGGCTCCTGGCACGGCGAATTTCTGAAGCACAGCGATGTGGCCAACCTGATGGGCATATACGACATCAAGCCCGAGCGGTGTGAGGTCGCCGAGAAGAACGGCATCCACGCATATTCCAGCTTGAAGGCACTGCTGGCTGACCCGGCGGTGGACATCGTGACCATCGCGGTACCCAACGATCAGCACAAGCCCCTGGCCATCGAGGCCATGAAGGCGGGCAAGCACGTCATCAGCGAGAAGCCCGTGACCCTGTCCTCGGCGGATCTGCAGGAGATGTTCGACGCATCGAACAAGTATCACAAGCTCTTTACCGTGCACCAGAATCGCCGTTGGGACGGTGAGTTTCTGGTCATGCGGGATATTTATCGGAGCGGTGACTTGGGTCAGGTCTACCGCATCGAGTCTCGGTGCCACGGCTCCCGCGGCATCCCCGGCGACTGGCGTCAGCTCCCCGAGTGCGGCGGCGGCATGATCCTTGACTGGGGCATCCACCTCATCGACCAGATCATGGGCATCGTGAACGACAAGACGCTCAAGAAGATCTTCTGCCACTGCGACCATATCACCAATGAGCTGGTGGACGACGGCTTCCAGCTGGATATGTTCTTCGAGGATGACCTGGTGGTGCGGGTGGAGGTCGGTACCTCCAACTTCATCAGCATGCCTCGCTTCTACATGACCGGTGCCAACGGCACGGCCATCATTCCGGATTGGACCCGGCCCGCGCAGGTGGTCTGGTGCCACAACTACAACGAGAAGGAGGTCGTCCCGGTCAAGACGGCCGCCGGCATCACCAAGACCATGGCTCCCCGCGATGAGAAGTCCATCGCATCCAAGAGCATTCCTCAGCCGAATGCCGATGTGCATGACTTCTACCGCAACTTCGTCCGCGCCATCTGCGGCGAGGAGGAGCAGATCGTCACCCATCACCAGATGATGGTGGACATGAAGATCATGGAGGCCGCCTTTGAATCCGACCGTACCGGTCTGCCGGTCGAGGTGGATCTGAAATTCTGATACCATACCGTGCGGGGCACTCTGCGGAGTGCCCCGCACCCTGTTATAGGCTCCGCGCAGAAGGAATTTTTCAGCAGGAAACAGCGACAAATTTTTTGCAAATCCCCGCAAAAGACTTGCAATTATGCGGGATATGTGGTATAATACTGAGGAGTGTGCCGAGGGGGGTGAACGGGATGGGACAGCCCGCGACGCGGCGTGTCCCCCTGCCCGCGCGGCGATATATCCTTTACTGACGTCATGTTGACAGTTGCTGAAAAATGGATCATAGAACCTTGACCGAGGCCGTTCGGCCGTAAATGTCGAAACAAGGAGTGTAACGGAATGAAACGAACAAAGCTGGAGCGGGCGATCGCGATGCTGCTGGTGGTCTTCATGCTGGCGGGGAGCCTTTCGGGACTCCTGACCGATGTCCTGTCGGGCATTCTGTCGGTCGTGGCCGCAGATGACCGCGCGGCGGACACCCGGGCTTATGATGACTTTCTGCAAGATCTTGCTTGCCTGGAGTCCTATGCCGATGCATACGCACGGGAGCATATCGGCGAGGATGCCGTTGCACTGGTGCTGAATTACATCCGTTGCGGCGTTGCGGATTATACCGACGGCAGCTGGACCATGATGGCGGGTGCCGAGAACACCGAGTTTACGGCGTATGTGGCCGCGCAGGATGCAGCTACGGGCACGAGTGCCGCCTCCCTGCGCGAGCTGGAGCCGATGGTCATCCCGAACGGACAGACGGTGGATCTTGCACATATGTTCGGTTGCATGGATATATCCTATGCCGCCAAGGATCAATCTGCCAAGGCTGCCAACGCGGACATGAGCGGCTGGGGCGGCGATATCTGCGACTTGATCGGCTATGTGCAGGGTAAGGTGACCGGCACGGTGGAGCAGATGGCTACCGAGATCCGTACCGCGACCGAGAACGGACACCCCAAGTATCTCGGCTACGATGATCCCGATCCGGATACCCATTCCTTCGGGATAACTGACCTGTACGGCGACCTCGATGCCTACTACATGGTCGAGAACTTGGACGGAAATAAAACCGTCAGCACGGTCATGAAGCACTACTTCACCGAGGAACTGACCGACGCACAGCGCGCTATCTTCTTCGTCTACCATCGTTTTTCCGGTGCGGATCAGCGGAGTGAGCTGCGTGCGGCCGTGCTGGATGCGTATCGGAACAATACCCCCATCGCTGCCCTGGAGGCGAGCCGCGGCCTTGCTTCGGTGGACGATCTGCGGATCGCCTGCTGCTATGCCTTCGCCGACTACCTGTACGACCTGACCGGCGCGGTGACGGATCGACCCTCCAATGATCTGTACAGTGTATACAGCCATCAATCCTCTACGTTGGCTCCCGGTATTACCCAGACCCTGCGGAGAGCCACAACAGCGGGCGGTGGCAATGTCAACTACTACATAGCGACAGCGGACATCACACGGAGCGATGTACAGGTCTATGCAAACTTTAAGGGCAACCTGCCGACCTCGTCGTGGGGGATGTCCCGGGTGCAGGATCAGATGACCGCGGCCAAGGATCGGCACTCCGACCCGGGAGAGCCGAAGTTGTATATCCCCAACTATACCCCCATCGTCGGTATCAATGCCGACTACTACGAGATGTCGACCGGTGCTCCGACTGGTGCGCTGGTCATGGAGGGCGTGACCTACCATGGGGCGGAGAGTGAGAACTTCTTTGCCATCTTGAAGGACGGAACGCCCGTGATCGGTACGCCCACCGAGTGGAATACCTATCGGGATCAGGTGAAGGAGGCTGTCGGAGCCGGAAATCTGCTGGTTTTGAACGGTGAGATGACGAGCGTGGCATCGTCCTCGCAGAGCGATCGCGACTGCCGTAGCTGCGTGGGTATCACGGCGGATCACCGCGTGGTGTTCATGGTCATAGACGGTCGTCAGGCACCTGCCTCGGTCGGAGGAAGCTTTGCGGATGCCGCACAGATCATGCTGGAGGCGGGCTGTGTGGTTGCCGCCAATCTGGACGGCGGCGGTTCCACATCCTTTATTGCCAAGAGCGAGGGAACCGATGAGTTGACAGTGGTCAACCAGCCGTCGGATGGCTATGCACGCTCGGTCAGCTCCTCCTTGATGATCGTGTCCACGGCTCGCCCCATGAAGGAGTTTGACCATGCGACCCTGTCGACGGAGTACGACCTGATGACGGTTGGCTCGTCCCTGACCGTGGAGGTCACGGGGGTGAGCGTCTCCGGTGTCGCCGCCGAGTTGCCGGAGGGGGCAGAGCTCCGCGTAAGCGACAGTAGCGTGGCGATCCTGAACGGACATACGCTGTTCGCGCGGAAGATGGGCGAGGTGCGGCTGCAGTTGGTTGCGGCGGACGGCGCTACCGTGCTGGGAAGCAAGACCGTAAGGATCGTGGACGCGCAGGAGCTGGCCTTCTCCTTTACGAAAAAGGCCATCAATGCTGTATACGGTATAGCGGCGGATCTGCCCCTGCAGGCAACGCTGAACGGAGCCCCTGTGGCCTTCCGCGCGGAGGATGTCACCCTGACCTGCCTTGTGGATGGCAAGCCTGTCGATGAGAACCGACCGGGATATTTTGAGGGATTGACCTTTACGGGAGAGGAGACCTCCGCAGCCAGACAGGTCGTCGTGGCGGCTCTGCCTGCCGACGGCACGGTCGACTATGCCGCGGCACCGACCCTAACGGTGTTCCTCTATCGGAGCGGGGAGGCTACCTTTGATTTTGACGGAAAGACCGGCGGGGATGAATTGTGCGCCTGGAACCGTGAAGTCACCAATTCCCAAACGCTGGACGGGATCACCTTCTACCCGGAGCGGAGTGGTGAGAGCATGGACGTGCTGTACACCTTCGCGGTGGATATGATGCAGCTGTCGATCCCGGAGCGTGTCAGCCCACTGATGCAGTATATCGCGGGCAGTGACCGCGGCATGAGCGCGTGGGATGCCCTTCTGCAGCTGGCGGAGCGTGTCAACCCCCGCACCGAGGTTACCGTGACCTTGACCTTCTCGAAGGGGGTCACCCCCGACCTCTCGGGTCTGATGCTGGTCAATGAGTATTTTGAATTGACCGAGGCCGCGTGGGATGCCGATACCTCGACTTTGACCGTGCGCTGCAATTTCATCAAGCAGTCGCGGCCTATTGACCCCGGAACCGCAAACTCCCTGTGCATTCTCAGTGGCCTGCGGCTCCGCGTGGATGGGGATGCCGCGTGGGATGCGGACGGACAGCTTCCGATCGTATGTGAGGGCAGCTTGGGCTATGCGATCTACTTGCGGATCAGCGCGGCGCACAGCATGGCTCAGAACCCCGAGTTCCAGGAGAAGTACGGCATATATCCGTACGAGGACGATGTCTACGAGCCGGGTGCGTACTTTTATGAGACGAGCTTTTGCTCCCTTTCGGACAGCCTTGCATTGAATCGCTCGGAACTGAGCGGATGGAGCCTGGAGAAAGGCATTTGGTACTACTATGTAAATGGGCAGGTACTGACCGGTATTCAGAATCTGCCCAGCCATATCGAGGACGAGGAAGGCCGCTTCCTGTATGATCTGGGAGCGGACGGTGCCGCGAGCGGGAAGCTGAGCGGGCTGTTTGAGCAGAACGGACGTCTGTATTTTGCGGAAAACGGCATACGGGTCACAGGTTGGAAGCAGGTCTCGCAGGATGGCAAGAACCTGTACTACTATTTCAGCCCTGCCGACTACGCCGCCGTGGATGGCGCACAGACCATTCAAGGATACCGATACACCTTTGAGGATCACATTCTGATCCGGGGTGATCTGGTTCGCTACGCGGACGGACGCGTGCAGTACAGATGGGCCGGCGCATGGGCATCCCAATCCTGGATGACGGTGGACGGGAATACCTACTATTTTCGATCCAATTACAATGCTGTAACAGGATTCTATACAATGAATTTTGGCGGGAAGGGCGTTACCTACGCTTTTGACAAGAATGGTATCTGGCTGGAGAAGGAGACAGGCTTCTTTGAAAACGAGGGCGAGACCTACTGGATCGAGAACGGCATTAAGGTGATGCACCCGGGTCTGCAGTGTGTGGATGGTGAGTACTACTACTTCACGATGACTCTCGGCGGTGCGATGGCAAAGGACTTGACCTGCTGGGTCGAGCCGGCCAATGGCCTGATGGCTGACGGGTACTACTCCTTCGACGAGGAGGGGCGCATGATCGACCCCAAACCGTATCAGGGTCGGATCACCTGGCTGGACGAGGACGGGTCGGTTCTCCTCTCCCAAAATTATAATTTCGGTGTCCTGCCGGAGTACCCGGAGGATCTGGTGGATAAGTGGGAGGAGACGCGATACTACTACCGCTTTGTCGGTTGGGATCAGGAGGTTCAGCCGGTATACGGGGACGCGACCTATCGGGCGGTCTTTGACATGGTCGGCAAAAACGGCCTGAGCGTGGAGTCGGACGGCATCTACTGGCTGGTGGATGGTGTTCCGAAAGCTGAAGGAGTCCGTCAGGCCACCGATGCGGACGGGCACCACATCTATTACTGCTTCCGGGATGGCAGATCCATCGTGCATACTCTCGACAACGAGAACGACTTCTGGGCGGCGGAGACCGATGGTACCCTGCCGATATGGGGCTACTACACCGATGAGAACGGTGTGATCCTGCACAGCGACAAGTTTGAGAACGGCATCATACGGAAGGACGGCAAGCTCTACTATTACATTGACGGTATCGCCGTCCATATGGGTATGTTCCTGCATACCGACGACTATTACTACTATGCCAAGAGCGATGGATCTCTCTTAGTCGACGGAGAGTATTACTGCGAGTATATGGACAGCGGTATGCCCAACAGCGCGCGGGATACCTTCCCGAAGGGAACCTACAGCTTTGACAGCCTGGGTCGCCTCATCCCGCCCAGGAGCGGCATTCTGAAAGAGGACGGCAGCCTGTATTACTATGTCCTTGGCAGACGCACCTACGCAGGTTTGATCGAGATCGACGGAGATCTGTACTACGTTCGTACCAACGGCGAGGTGGTGCATGGGACGGTGTATTGGGTCACCAAGACCAACGGTCTCCTCCCGCAGGGCAACTATGTATTTGATGCGGATGGTAAGATGATCGATGCGGGTGGGGCGGATGCCGGTAAGAATGGCCTGATACGGGACGAGGACGGCGTACTGCGTTACTATCGGGTCGGATACCCCCTCTTTGCGGGTCTGATCTTTGTTGACGGCGTGTATTACTACATTACAGAAGATGGATCGGCGGCGGTCGACGGGAGCCTCTGGATCTCCAAGACGAATGACCTGTTGCCGGAGGGGCGATATACCTTCGGGTCAGACGGCTGCATGACAGATGCACCCGTGAAGGACACATCCAAGCAGGGCATCGTGGTCGAGAAGGACGGGTATGCCTACTATGTGGATGGGTACCGCGCCTATGCGGGGCTGATCTTCATGGGCGGCAACTACTACTATGTCGGAACCGATGGTTACTTGGTATGCGGCAGAAGCTACTGGGTAGCCGAGACCAGCGACTTGCTCCCAGAGGGCGTGTACCGCTTCGACGAGGGTGGCAGACTGGTCTTCGAGTAAAATGAGTCGGAAAGGAAACCTATGATGAAACAGGTGAACATGAACCGGATCAGAGGAGGCATAGCCGCACTGGGTGCGGTGGTGGTTCTCGCTGTCGCGGGGTGTGGAGGCTGCCGAGAGATATCCAATACCCCCCCCATTGATACCTGGATAAACTATGTTCCGGGCGGTTCTACCGACACGGATGACCAAATCGAGACCGGAGCCTCTGTGCCTGTCGATCCGCCCTCCTCCGACCACGAGACGACCTCCGAGTCGGAACCGGACACCGAGAGCACGTCCTCGGAGGGCGAGACAGGCAGCGTTGCCGAGGAGAGCATCAAGCTGGCTACTCCGCGCGGCGCGTTGTACTACAGCGCCGAGTGGGAGAGTGTCCTTACCCAGCCGAGACAATCGCAGGAGGGAGAGCTGTGGGTCGTCTCCTTCGGGGTCACGCTCGGGGGAACCGAATATCCGCTCTTTGATATCCTGATCGGGGAAGAGGATGCACAGGGTCTGGCTTGTATCGGTCACATGACCGACAGTCGGGGAGAGACTTACGCGGTGTATGTTCGCACTCCCTCGAACGAGAAAGCACCCTCGCGGGAAAATATGTATTGGAAACAGTACTGCGCCGCCAAGGAAGAACAGATCAATTTCATCATGAGTCACCTCGCGTGACCTTGTTTTGAGGAGTCTGCAGCGGCAGAAGGAGAAGGGATATGAGGGTATTGCAGATCAACTGCGTGTACGGGAAGGGGAGCACCGGGCAGATCGTTCGGTCGTTGCACCGTGCCCTGCCCGCAGATGGGTTTGAGTCCTTCGTCCTGTACGGTCGGGGGGATCCGCCGACCGATCCCGACACGAGCCGCGTGTGCGGGGATGTGTACGGCAAGCTCAACGGTCTCCGTGCGCGCCTGACCGGTCTGCCCTACGGCGGATGCGGCCTGTCCACGAGAAAGGTGATCCGTGCTATACAGAGAATAGCTCCCGATGTGGTGCACCTGCACTGTATCAACGGACATTTCGTCAACATATATCGGCTGGTGGGCTGGTTGAAGGAGCACCGCATCCCGATTGTCCTGACTCTCCACGCCGAATTCATGTACACCGGTGGCTGTTCTCACGCCTTTGAGTGCGAAAAATGGCGGACGGGATGCGGGCACTGTCCCCGCCCGAGGAAAGCCACGAGATCCTACTTCTTTGATCGTACCGAGGAAGGTTTCTCCCGCATGAAGGCGGCCTTTGACGGCTTTGAAGACCTGCGGGTGGTGTCGGTGTCCCCGTGGTTGCGGGAACGTGCGGAGACCTCTCCGATCCTGCACGCGGCGACACATGAGGTGGTTCTCAACGGCGTGGACACCGAGGTGTTCCGACCCTCCGAAACGGGTGCCCTCGGCGCATCTCTCGGTGTGGGCGAACGGCGGGTGGTCTTCCACGCGACCTCTATGTTTCGGGATCGGCCGGGTGACCCCAAGGGGGGGGCGTATGTCTTTGAGCTGGCTCGCCGCATGATGAATGAGCCGATCCTGTTCGTGGTCGCCGGGCGATATGAGCTGACGGGGGAAGTGCCGGATAACGTGATCCTCTTGGGGGAAGTGCGAGACCCCGCGATGCTGGCTGGCTACTACAGCCTGGCGGATGTGACCCTCTTGACCAGCCTGCGGGAGACCTACTCCATGATCTGCGCTGAGAGCCTGTGTTGCGGAACTCCCGTGGTCGGCTTCCGCGCTGGAGCGCCTGAGCGGATCTCCCTGCCTGCGTACAGCTGTTTTGTGGAGCAGGGGGACATCGATGCGCTGGAATCCGCTGTTCGGGCGTGGTTGCCGCGTAAGACGCGGGGGGCAGGAGACCTTGCGCGGGAAGCTGCGACGGCCTACGATAAGATGACTATGATCCAACGATATGAGGAGGTATACAGGGGTCTGCTATGAGTTTCCACCTGATACGTCAACATCTGATCCGACTCGATTACCTGCTGGCCATGCTCATCATACTGTCGCAGGTATTGGAATACAGAAATTTTACGAGTCTTTTCTTCTATATGACCTTTATTGTCACGGTACTTCTGTGGATATGCACGGCAGGAGAGGACTTTACCGGGCTTGACCTGTTTACGCTGATCATTATGGTAGTTGCCCTGATAGCCGTGCTGATCAACGGGATCGCGGCGGGGGCGGCGTTCAGCTTTTCCTACTTGAAGAAATACATCATGTTCGTCTGCACACTGCTGTTCTTTGCGGCGGCGGGGCGCAATGGAGTGGACAGGCGTACGCGCCGTATGCTGGTCATCATGCAGCTTGTCACCACGCTGGTAATGCTGGTTGCTTACCTGACGCGAACGATCTCCATGTATATGCTCAACGGCGCGGTCAGCTCCTATTTGACCCTTCGTTTCACAAATCCACAGTTGACGGCTCTGTTCTTAGCTTGCATGATCATGTTCTTGATCCTGTCGGTGGTGCAGGAGTGCTCATGGCTCTTGAGGATACCGGCGGTGGTCGCGATCGGTGTCAACGGTTTCCTCCTGATCGAGACCCAAAGCCGAACGGCATTGATCGCTGTTGTGGTGTTCCTGGTGGTTCTTTTGGAGCGTGCCCTGCTGCGGCGGGTGCGTGCGCCCATATGGAAGTGGGTCATGGCAGTCAATGCCGTGATGCCGATCGTGGTGGTCACATTCTATATGCAGTTTCTGAGCAAAGATTGGTTCCGGAATATGTTTTCCTTTATGACGGGAGAAGGAAAGGGATTGGATTCCCGTTATCTCATTTGGTCATCTGCGCTGTCCTTGCTGAGGGAGAGTCCCGTGTTCGGTGCCTACTACGAAGCCAGCGGTGGTGTCGGTTACTCCCAGATGCATAATACCCATCTGGATATAGCCGTGTCCTATGGTGTTCTGACCATGATCTTGGTCTGCATCTTCCTGTACATCGTCATGCGACGGGTGCAGGAACGCCCGGAAGCCGGTATGGAGAAGAGAAAGAGCTACCGATCGGTGGCGCTGATCGGTTTCATTTGCGCTATCCTCTTGGGTAGTGGCGAGGCTGCGCTGTTCTCGGGCGGCTTGGGCATTTATATTTACGCGGGGGTATTCCTGCTGAACTTTGACTGGGAAACATCGGAGGTGCCGGAGACCGTCCCGTCTGTGTCGGAGAAGGAGCCGGAGGAGCAGGAGGAGCAGGGGATCGTATGAAGATCTTGTTCTTGAGCAACTACTTTACACACCATCAAAAGCCGCTGTCGGACGCCCTGTCGGTGCGGGCGGAATATACCTTCTGGGAGACCGTGCCCATGGAGACCGAGCGTCTGTCCATGGGCTGGGGCATGGAAGAGCTTCCTGCTTATGTCTGCCGCGTGTCGGAGGATCCCGAGGGCGCGGCACGCGCCATCCTGGAGGCGGACATCCTGATAACCGGTTCGGCTCCGCAGGCACTGCTCAAGCCTCGCATACGGGCGGGGAAGCCCATCCTGCGCTACTCGGAGCGCCCCCTGAAGAAGGGGCTTGAGCCGATCAAATACCTGCCGCGCTTTCTGCGCTGGCATCATTGGAACCCGCCCGGCAAGCCCATCTATATGCTGTGTGCATCGGCATATGCGGCGGGGGATTACGCCCGCTTCGGGCTGTTCCGCGGGCGAGCCTACAAGTTTGGCTACTTCCCGGAGTGCCGCTGTTACCCGTCCCTGCCCGACTTGATGCAGGGAAAGGATCGGCGAGAGATCCTCTGGTGCGGGCGATTCTTGGATTGGAAGCACCCTGACGATGCCATAGAGGCTCTGCACCGCCTGCGCGCGGAGGGATTAGACTGCCACCTGACCATGATCGGCTCGGGGGAGATGGAGTCCGTCCTGCGTGAGAAGATCCGAGCCTGTGGTCTGGAGGATGTCGTGACGCTGACCGGCTCCATGTCCCCGGAGGCCGTGCGAGATCGGATGGAGAAGGCGGGCATATTCCTGTTTACTTCGGATCGCCGTGAGGGCTGGGGAGCCGTCCTGAACGAGGCCATGAACAGCGGCTGTGCCGTGGTGGCGAGCCGCGATGTCGGCTCCACCCCCTATCTGGTGCGGGAGGGGGAGAATGGTCTTACCTATCATGCCGAGGATGTGGATGGCCTTTGCCATGCCATCCGCAGGCTCCTCTGCGAGCAGGAGACCCAAGCGCGGCTGGGCGAGGCCGCCTACCGTACCATATCCGAGGAATGGAACGCCGAGGTCGCGGCCGAGCGGTTGCTGACCCTGGGCGAATGTATCCTGCGGGGGGAGAGAAAGCCTCGTCCCTTCGAGACGGGCGTGTTCTCCCCGGCGACCGCGCAGGATACGAGATGCGAATAAAAAGGAGGTCACAGGAATGGGTGACTTTTCAGGAAAGACCTTGCTGATCACCGGCGGCACCGGCTCCTTCGGTCACGCCGTGCTGGATCATTTTGTGGGGGTCGACATCCGCGAGATACGGATATTCTCGCGGGATGAAAAAAAGCAGGACGATATGCGGCATGATCTGCAGAGCCGTATGCCGGAGGCCGCCGATAAGGTCAAGTTCTACATCGGCGATGTGCGAGACCTGTCCTCGGTGAAGTCTGCCATGCACGGCGTGGACTATGTGTTCCATGCGGCGGCACTCAAGCAGGTCCCGTCCTGCGAGTTCTTCCCTATGGAGGCGGTGAAGACCAACGTGATCGGCACCGATAACGTCCTGACCGCCGCTATCGACGCGGGGGTGGAGTGCGTGATCTGCCTGTCCACCGACAAGGCGGCCTACCCCGTGAACGCCATGGGCATCACCAAGGCGGTCGAGGAGAAGGTGGCGATCGCGCGGTCGCGCCAGTCAGGCAAGACCCGCATCTGCTGTACCCGCTACGGAAACGTCCTGTGCAGCCGCGGCTCGGTGGTTCCGCTCTGGATCGACCAGATACGCAAGGGGATCCCCGTGACCGTGACCGATCCTGCCATGACCCGTTTCATCATGTCGCTGGAGGAGGCGGTGGAGCTGGTGCTCTTTGCCTTCCGCCACGGCGAGAACGGAGACCTGCTGATCCAGAAGGCTCCCGCCTGCCGCGTCGGTGATCAGGCACAGGCCGTCTGCAATCTGTTCGGCGGGCACCCCGAGGACATCCGCGTGATCGGCATCCGCCACGGCGAGAAGATGTACGAGACCCTGCTGACCAACGAGGAATGCGCCCGAGCCGTCGATATGGGCAACTTCTACCGCGTTCCGACCGACAATCGCGGGTTGAACTATGACAAGTACTTCACCGAGGGCAACGAGGATCGCGACACCCTGACCGAGTTCAACTCCAACACGACACGTTTGTTGACCGTGGAGGAGATACAGGAAAAGCTACTGACCCTGAATTACATACAGGCGCGGTTGCGTGAGCCGACAGGGCAGGGGAGCGACGGCGTATGAATATCCTGATCACGGGAGCCGCAGGCTTTGTCGGGCGGAACCTGCTCTGCGCGCTGGAGAACCTCCGCGATGGGAAGGATCGGACTCGTCCCTCCCTGCAGATGGATGAGCTGTATGCTTGCGACCTGGACACCACCCCTGAGCAGCTGAGCACATATACCGAGCAAGCCGATTTCGTTTTCCACTTAGCGGGGGTCAACCGCCCGCGTGACCCGAAGGAATTTGAAAGCGGGAATCGCGACTTCACCGAGACCCTGCTGGAGGATCTGCGGCGGTGCGGGAATACCTGCCCCGTGATGCTGGCCTCCTCGGTGCAGGCGACCCTGACGGGGCGTTACCAAAACTCGGCGTACGGTCGCTCCAAGCGGGCGGCGGAGGAGCTGGTCTTCGCCTACGGGCGGGAGAGCGGCGCCGAGGTGCTGGTCTACCGTCTGCCGAACCTGTTCGGCAAGTGGTGCCGCCCGAACTACAACAGTGTCGTGGCGACCTTCTGCCACAATATCGCGCGTGACCTGCCCATCACGGTCAACGACAGCTCCACCGAGCTGGAGCTGCTGTATATCGACGATCTGGTCTGCGAGCTGCTGGATGCTCTGGAGGGCAGGGCACACAGGGCGGACGACTCCGTCTTCTGCGCCCCCCCCGTGACTCATTGTGTGACGCTGGGGGAGATCGCAGAGCTCCTGACCCGCTTCCGCGCCGCATCCGAGACCCTGTTCCTGCCGGAGATCCCGGCGGGCAGCTTTGCCAAGAAACTGTACAGTACCTACCTCTCCTACCTCCCGCCCGAGCGGGTGGCCTACGCTCCGCCGATGCACGCGGATGCACGGGGGAGCTTCACCGAGCTGATCAAGACTGCCGCCTGCGGGCAGGTCTCGGTGAACGTGTCCAAGCCGGGCATCACCAAGGGACAGCATTGGCACAACAGCAAGTGGGAACTGTTCATCGTGGTGTCGGGGCGGGCAATGATCGAGCAGAGGCGCATCGGCTCGGAGGAGGTGCTGCGCTTTGAAGTGAACGGAGACCACATACAGGCCGTGCATATGTTGCCCGGCTATACGCATAACATCATCAATCTGTCCGAGACCGAGGATCTGGTCACGCTCATGTGGGCAAACGAGCCGTTCGACCCCGCACGGCCGGACACCTATGCCGAGCCGGTCTGATACGCGCCCCTGTATGTCAATAATCGACAGCGAACAGATAGTAGGAGGTATTCCGTATGTCGATCCGATCGGATTATACCGATGTTTCCTTCCGTAATGATGGGCGGTTGAAGCTGCTCATCATCGTGGGCACCCGTCCGGAGATCATCCGCCTGTCGGAGGTCATCAAGAAGTGTCGCCGCTACTTTGACTGCATTCTGGCGCACACCGGGCAGAACTACGATTACAACCTGAACGGCGTGTTCTTCAAGGACTTACAGCTGGAGCCGCCGGACGTTTATATGAATGTCGTGGGGGATGACCTGGGCGAGACCATGGGCAATATCCTGGAGGCATCCTACAAGCTGATGTGGCAGACAGCCCCCGATGCGTTGCTCATACTCGGCGACACGAACAGCTGCCTGTCCGCCATCTCCGCCAAGCGATTGCATATTCCCATATTCCACATGGAGGCGGGCAACCGTTGCAAGGACGAGTGCCTGCCCGAGGAGACCAACCGCCGCATCGTGGACATCATATCCGATGTCAACATGGCCTACTCCGAGCACGCACGGCGGTACTTAGCGGACTGCGGGCTCCCGCCCGAGCGCACCTTCGTGACCGGCTCCCCCATGGCAGAGGTACTGCGCGCCAATCTGCCGCAGATCGAGGCCAGTGACATCCTCTCCCGCCTCTCGCTGGAGCCGAGGAGATACATCCTGCTCTCGGCGCACAGGGAGGAGAACATCGACACCGAGGAGAATTTCAAGAGCCTGTTCACGGCGGTCAACCGCATAGCCGAGACCTACGGGATGCCGGTCCTGTACTCCTGCCACCCCCGCTCGCGGCGGAGGCTGGAGGAGAGCGGCTTCCCGCTCCACCCGTTGGTGCTCCGCCATGAGCCGCTGGGCTTCCATGATTACAATCATCTCCAGATGAACGCTTACTGTGTCATCTCGGACAGCGGAACTCTGCCGGAGGAGTCCGGTTTCTATGCGAGCATCGGGCATCCGTTCCCGGCGGTCTGCATCCGCACCTCCACCGAGCGACCCGAGGCCATGGACAAGGGGTGCTTCTTCCTGGCGGGCATTCGGGAGGACAGCCTCCTGCAGGCCGTCCAAACCGCAGTGGCCATGACCGAGGCGGGGGAGATCGGTGCGCCGATCCCGGATTACACCGACGAGAATGTTTCAACCAAGGTGGTCCATATGATCCAGAGCTATACGTCCGTCGTGGATCGTATGGTATGGAGAAAGAGGTGACATAATTTTGAGCCGATATGCGGATATCCATATCCACGCGCTCTGCTGCGTGGACGACGGCGCGGCCGACGAGGAGACCATGCGACGCATGATCGATGCGTCCTATGCAGACGGGACACGCCTGATCTGCTTTACCCCGCACTGGCACCCCGCGCTCTTCTCGGATAATCGGGAACGGGTGGATGACGCCTATCGGTTGGCGCAGGCGTATGTCGCGGAAAAGCAATACGACCTGCGGATGATGTTAGGCAACGAGCTGTACTATGCCGACAACTGCGTGGAGTGGTTGCGGGAGGGTCTCTGCCGCACACTGAACGGCACCCGCTACGTGCTGGTGGATTTCAGCGAGGACGAGCAACCCCGCAGCATCGTAAAGGGCTTGAACCGCCTGCTCAGCGCGGGCTATAAGCCGATATTGGCTCACGCCGAACGATATATCGCCATGCAGGGTGATGAGTTGCAACGCCTGCGGGCGGACGGTGTGCGCGTCCAGCTGGATGCCGCATCGATCACGGGCGGCTTTGGGCTGTCCTGCAAGCGGCGAGCAAGACGCTTCCTTTTGGGGGGCTTGGTCGACCTCATCTCTTCGGATGCACACGATACCCACCGCCGAACCCCGATCCTGTCGGAGGCGAGGGAATGGACCCGGCGCAGGGTATCCGAGTCATACGCTGAGGCACTCTTTTACAGGAACGCGCTCCATATAATGGGGCTGAATGAGACGGATCCGGCGAGCTCCGCGAGTGTTGCCGGGCAACGCTGAAAACCAACGAAAATCCGAGGGCGGTTCCTCGGGAAGGAAAAGAAAGGACACAAACCATGAGTTTGAAATCATCTGCAAAAACCGTGACTCTGTGGGATCTGTGGGGCGTACTCGTCAGAAATATCTTGGCGATCCTGCTGGCGGCACTGTTGATCACGGGCGTCTTTGTCACGGTGGATATGCTGAATTACACACCTATGTATCAATCCACGGCGACCCTGTACATTCTGCGGCAGAACAACGACAATCAGACAGGAAGCTCGTCGTCGGTTGACAGCGACTTCAACCTGGCTCTGAAGGTGGTCAACGACTGCAATTATATTCTGAAAATGCAGGATGTCGTGGAACGGGTGACGAAAAAATTGGGTGTGGATGCGTACATTTCATACGGTGAGATGGTCGAACGCATATCCATCACCAATCCGGAAAACACGCGTATTCTGGAGGTGACGGTGCAGTCGGAGGACGCACAGTTGTCCAAAGCACTGGTCAACGCACTTTGCGACGAGGGCGCGGCGGCGATCGAGAACATCATGGGCTTCAAGCAGGTCACGGTCAGCGAATACGGCCGCGAGAATGCACAGCCGTGCAACAAGACCGGCATCCTGACCTATTGCTTGGTGGGCGTGGTATCCGTACTGGTCATGTACATCTTCTTCCTGATCCGCTTCCTGCTGGATGACGGCATCCACTCTGAGGAGGATGTGCGCCGGTACCTGGATCTCAGCGTGCTGGGAGAGATACCGGATGCCTCCGGACGGCGCGGTCGCCGCTACGGGTACAGACGGTATGGATATGGGCGATACGGCAGTTACTACAGTCATTACGGGCACGGATATGGATATGGCTACCGATATGGCTACGGACAGCAGCCGGAAAAGAAGCCGAGCCTGTTGTCCGGATTTTTCGGGCGTTCCGCGTCAGATAGCTCGTCCGAGCAAGCCGCGAAAACTACGGATAGCCGAAGCAGGAGGAACAATAAATGAGCGAGAAGAAGCAGATCACGCTGTCTCTGGCAGGAGAGCAGGATTTCCTGACGCAGGAAGCGTATAAGACGTTGCGTACCAACATCCAATTCTGCGGCAAGGATCTGCAGGTCATCGGCCTGACGAGCCATGCGGAGAACGAGGGAAAGACTACGGTCACATTGGGGATCGCCAAGAGCTTTGCCGAGCTGGGAAAGCGGACACTGGTCGTGGATGCGGATATGCGGAAATCGGTCATGGCGGGGCGAAATACCGATGCCAAGACGGGTCAGGGACTTTCTGAGATCCTGACCGGCTTTGCGACCCTGAGCGATTGCATCAATTCCACCAACTGCGAAGGCTTGGACATCCTGTTCGCGGGCAAGTACCCGCCGAACCCGGTCGAGCTGCTCAACAGCCCGGATTTTGCCGCGACCCTGCAGGAGTTGCGGAAGCAGTATGACTACATTTTCGTGGACACACCGCCCCTGGGGCAGGTTATCGATGCCTCGGTCGTAGCGACCCAGTGCGACGGCATGATCCTTGTCATCGGAAACACAAAGATCGGGTATGTGCAGGAGCGGAACACCGTGGAGCAGTTGCGCCGAAGCGGCAGTCGCATCCTGGGAGTCGTCCGCAACCACATCGAGCAGCGGTCAAAGGGCTACTACCGCAGCAGGAAGTACGGCTACCGCGCCTACGGCTATGGTGCCTACGGCGAGACCGAGCGCGCGAAGAAGCAGAATGAAAACCGTTCATGATGGTCGGATAAACTGATTATTTTGCACAGATATGCAAGGAGGAGATACACATATGACACTGGTCGTTCTTGCCGCCGGGATGGGTTCCCGCTACGGCGGTCTGAAGCAGATGGATCCCATGAATGCCGAGGGGGATTTCATCATTGATTATTCGGTGTACGATGCCATTCAGGCTGGCTTTGACGAGGTGGTCTTCATCATCAAGCGCACCATGGAGCAGGATTTCCGCGAGACCATCGGTGCCCGCATTTCAGGAAAAATCAAGATGACGCTGGTATTCCAGGACATGGATGACCTCCCGGAGGGCTACACCCTCCCCGAGGGACGAGTCAAGCCCTGGGGTACCACCCACGCCCTACGCGCCGCGCGGGAGGCCATCAAGGGTCCCTATGGTGTAATCAACGCCGACGATTTCTACGGGCGGGACACCTTCATGAAGCTGGCGGCGCACCTGCGGAAGATGGAGTCGGGCGAGCTGGGAAGCGACAAGGAGCACGCCTGCGCCATCGGCTTCAAGGTCAAGAATACCCTGACGGATAAGGGCACCGCCTCCCGCGGTGTCTGCGAGGTCAGCGAGGACGGAATGCTGACCTCCATCGTGGAGCGGCTCAAGATCCGCAAGTGCGGCGGCGATGCCGAGTACGAGGACGAGGCGGGCAACTGGGTGTTCCTGCCGGGCGAGACGGTGGTCTCCATGAACTGCTGGGGTCTGCCCGCAAGCACCATCTCCTACTTCAAGGATGAGTTCGTGGAGTTCATGCAGAAGCTGCCGGAGGCACCCAATCCGCTCAAGGCAGAGATCCTCCTGCCCAATTCGGTGGAGAAGATGATGGAAGCGGGACTTCTGGATGTGCGGGTCTACCCCACCGAGTCGGAGTGGTTCGGCGTGACCTACACCGAGGATAAGCCGTGGGTGCAGGATTCCATCCGAGCCCTGACTGAGGCGGGGGTCTACCCGGAGCACCTCTGGGGCAACTGAGCGACCATGACCGACAGACCCATGACCGACGGCCTTCTGCGGGAGGCCTGTGCGGCATTTGCCTTCTGCGGGGATGTGACCGACATCCGCCCCTGCGGGAACGGACACATCAACTCGACCTTTATCATCACGGCGGGGGAGGGTTCGTCCTCCCGCCGCTATATCCTGCAGGTGGTCAACACCGACATCTTCCGTGACCCCGATGGGGTCATGGCGAACATCTGCCGCGTGACGACGCACATCCGTGCAGGGTTGGTGGCGAGCGGCGGGGATGCCGAGCGCGGGTGCCTGCAGGTCGTGCCGACGGTCGGCTACGGCGCACCCGATCCGACTGTCCCCGACAGCTTCCGTTATATCGATCGGGACGGCCGCTTCTGGCGAGCCTACGAGTATACCGAGCACACGGTGTGCCGTCTGACCCTGGACAGTCCCGACACCTTCCGCAAGGTGGGTTGGGCGTTCGGCAACTTCCAGCACCAGCTGGCGGATTTTGATGCCGCCTGCTTGCAGGAGTCCATTCCGAATTTTCACAACACCGCCCGTCGGTGGGAGAGCTTTGCGGATGTCCTGTCCCGCGACCCGGTCGGTCGCGCCGCACAGGCAGCACCCGAGATCGAGTACATCCGCGCACGGGCGGGGAAGTGCTCCCTCATCGTGGATGCGCTGGCGACCGGGGAGCTGCCCCTGCGGGTCACCCACAACGACACCAAGCTGTCCAATATCCTTTTGGATGAGGACACGGGGGATTGCGTTTGCGTGATCGATCTGGATACCGTCATGCCGGGATCGGCTCTGTACGACTTTGGGGATTCCATCCGCACGGGAGCCTGCACGGCGGTGGAGGATGAGCCGAACTCCGAGTTGGTGGATTTCCGCGCCGATATGTTCCGCGCCTATGCCGAGGGCTTCATAGCGGGTACGGCGGGGGCACTGACCCCGCGGGAGATCGCCATGCTCCCCGACGGCGCATATATCATCACACTGGAGCAGGCCATCCGCTTCTTGACCGACTATCTGGAGGGGGACACCTACTACCACATCGAATACCCCGACCATAACCTGATCCGCACCCGCACCCAGATACGGATGCTCATGGGCATGGAGCGGGACGAGGCTCTCCTGCGGGAGATCGTGGCAACATTCCATTCTTGAATCGGAGGCACATATGTCTATTCTGGTTACGGGCGGAACCGGCTTTATCGGTTCCCATACGGCGGTGGAGTTCCTGGCGCGCGGCGAGGAGCTGGTCATCGTGGACAACTTCGTCAACAGCAAACCGGTGGTGCTGGAGCGCATTCAGCAGATCACCGGGCGCAAGCCTGCTTTCGTGGAGGCTGACCTGACGGATGCCGATGCGCTGGAGGCGGTCTTTGCCACCCACCCGGACATCGAGAGCTGCATCCATTTCGCGGGATTGAAGGCGGTCGGGGAGTCGGTGGCACAGCCCCTGCGCTACTACCGCAACAACCTGCTCTCCACCCTGAACCTGTGCGAGGC
Source organism: uncultured Clostridium sp. (assembly GCA_964463245.1). Lineage (GTDB taxonomy): Bacteria > Bacillota > Clostridia > Oscillospirales > CAG-272 > CAMEON01. The sequence goes on from CAYXBU010000005.1 coordinate 45,359, forward strand.
CATGAGCCGCCACGGGGTCAAGCGGCTGGTATTCAGCTCCTCCGCGACTGTGTACGGTGCCCCGGAGCGGGTGCCGATCTGCGAGACGGATCGTCTGGGAACCACCACCAACCCTTACGGCGAGACCAAGCAGATGATCGAGCGGATCCTCTGCGACCTCAGTGCCGCCGATCCTACCTGGAGCATCTCCATCCTGCGCTACTTCAACCCGGTGGGGGCACACGCCTCGGGGCTGATCGGCGAGGATCCCAAGGGCATTCCGAACAATCTCTTCCCCTATGTGACCCAGGTGGCAGAGGGCAAGCGGCCGTGCCTGCACGTGTTCGGCAACGACTACGCGACCCACGACGGAACAGGTGTCCGCGACTATATCCATGTGGTAGACCTGGCGCGGGCACACCTCAAGGCACTGGATCGCGCCCGTACCGTGACCGGCGTGGAGGTGTACAACATCGGCACCGGTGTCGGCTACTCGGTGCTGGACATCGTCAAGGCATTTGAGGCGGCGACCGGCAAGCAGGTGCCGTATCAGATCGATCCGCGACGCCCGGGCGACATCGATGCCTGCTACGCCGACCCCACCCGAGCGCGGGATGTGCTGGGCTGGGAGGCTCAGTACACCTTGGAGGATATGTGCCGCGATGCCAACCGCTGGCAGTCCATGAACCCGAACGGGTACGGGGAGTAAGCTGGCTCCCTGTGCAGGTTCAATGCTGTGAAGGGAGAGTGTCCGTTATGATATATATAGTAGGCGATACGCACGGAGATCAGAGGTTCTTCCAACAGGAACGGTTCCTGCCCGATGGCGACTTGACGGCGGGGGATTACCTGATCATCTGTGGTGACTTTGGCTATATCTACAACAACAATACCACCGAAATGTATTACCTGGACTGTCTTGAGGTATTGCCCTATACCGTCCTGTTCGTGGACGGCAATCATGAGAATTTCCCCGCGATATACGATTATCCGATCGTCGAATGGCACGGAGGGAAGGCTCACCGGATCCGCAAGAATATCCTCCACTTGATGCGTGGAGAGGTCTTTGACATAGACGGCAAGACCTTCTTTGCCATGGGCGGCGCGTACAGCATAGATCGAGGTCTGCGTACCGAGGGGCAGTCATGGTGGTCACAGGAGCTTCCGCAGGATGAGGAATACCGAAACGCGGAGGCAAATCTTGAGAAGCACGGCTTCAAGGTGGACTATATCTTGACACATACCCTGCCGCGTTCCGCTGTCGTTCATGTATGTGCAGAACCGAGCAATGAAGAGGAGAGACTGGCATCGTTCCTCGAATGGGTCATGCAGCATACCGAGTACCGACACTGGTATTGTGGGCACTGGCACCGCGACATGGAGCTGCCGGAGGAGAAGATCACGATCTTAAAGAGGAGCATCGTCGAGCCGGCTTGAATCCCGCTGCACGACGGATGTAAAAAGCACGACACCGAGCTTGTGGCTCGGTGTCGTGCTTTTTACTTATTTCCTGAGGGCGTAGCCCAATACCTCGCCCATGCGGACGGGGGTCTCTCGTCCCTCGGCGGTCGCATCGAACAGCTCCTGCGGCAGGTCTGCCGCGTCTCGGCGCAACAGCAGGACGATGGTGGAGCCTCCGTAGAGAAACATTCCCTTCTCCTCGCCGCGGTGGAAGCGGATCTCCTCATGGTGGTTGAGTATCTTGCCGACCAGCAAAGCCCCCACCTCGATCTGGGTGACCGGACCGAAGGCCGTCGTGTTCATGACGGTGTATTCCCGACAGTTGCGAATGAAGACCGGAACCTTGGAGAGGGCGATGGGGCGGACGGTGTGCAACTGCCCCGGTAGGAAGACATTGCGCCCCTTGGTGCCGTTGTCGATGTAGCAGTAGCGGTGGTAGTTGTCCACGCAAAGGCGGAAGACCAGACAAACACCGTCGGTATATTCCTCGGCGATGGGGTCGCCGCCCAGCAGATCGGACACCGAGTATAAGCTCTGCTTGATGGGCATGACCAGCCCGTCCTGAATGCGGTAGGCCGAGAGCCGTCCGTCGCAGGGGGCGATCAGTGCGCGGGGGTTATGCGGGATGGGGCGCATCTCGGGGCGTATGCGTCGGGTGAAGCAGTCGTTGAAGCTATGGTAACGTGTGGCGACATACTCATTCAAGTCGATGTTGTTCTTGCGGACGAACCGACGGATCAGGGGGCGGGACATGGAGGAGTCCATGAACCTGCCTGCCACAGCCGAAAAGCGGCGGCCGCTGAGCGCCTTGAGCAGGACGCGACCGGGCACCGTGTGGTACATGAAGCGCAGAGTCAGCTCCCGATCCTTCTTGATTCTTTTCGCCCTGTATTTCTTCTTCCTTTTCCTCGGTCGGGGATCGGTTCCCAATGTGATCTCGTTGTTTGACACGCCGGACTCGTCTCCTTTCGTTGTGGTCGTTGTGTGAACCATTCTGTTCGTAAACAATATTATACTACAAGACAGGCGGTTTGTCAACAGGAAAATCTTCTTTGAAAAGGGTTCGGGAGCGACTGACTCCCGAACCCGCAGGATGTATGACGGCAGACCGAGCCTTGACGGCTTAGTCCGGCAGCTTCATGTCGCCCGGGTTGATCCACCCCAGCTTTCGCATCCCCTCGGAGATGAGGAGGGACAGCCCACCGGGCAGGATCACACAGCAGAGCAGCATACCGATCCAGGTAAAGGCGGTCATGTCGGTCGCGGTCGCCACTCCGATCAGACCGACCAGGCCGCAGGTGCCCATGCCCGCCGAGACGCCCTCGCACATCAGCTTGAACAGACAGGTCGAAAGGGAACCGCAGATGGCGGCCGCCAGTGTAGGCGGGAGCCAGATCTGCGGGCGGCGGCAGATATTGCCCATCTGGAGCATGGAGGTGCCCAGCCCCTGAGACAGCACGCCGCCCCAGCGGTTCTCGCGGAAGCTGATGACTGCGAAACCCACCATCTGCGCACAGCATCCGACGGCGGCGGCTCCGCCGGCAATGCCGGAAATGCCGATCATGGCGCAGATCGCGGCACTGGAGATGGGCAGGGTCAGGATCATACCCACCACGACCGATATGACAATGCCCATCCAGAAGGGCTGGTAGGTGGTGGCGGTGTTGATGAACTCACCCAGCCATGCCATCGCCACGGCGATGTAGGGGGATGTCCAGCGCGCCAGCAGGAAGGCGGGAAGGATGGAGACCAGTGGCGTGACCAGAATGTCCAGCCTCGTCTTCTTGGAGACCAGCATACCCAGCTCGACCGCCAGAATGACGGCTAAGAAGCACCCGGCAGGCCCCGCGACCAGCGACTTGGCACCCTCGGGAAGGGTGGTGACACCGGGCAGATAGTGCTCCAGCACCTCGGTGCCCATCCGCACGACACCGATGCAGTAGCTTCCCGCACCCACTACGGCGGAGGAGAACAGCACCAGGGGGGATGCACCCAGTGCCCGCGCCATGCCCACGCCGATGGCGGCACCCACGACGTAGTTGTTCTGGCAGACTGTCTTGACCATAGTCAGGAATTCCTGCGCAGGTGCCCACGGTATGTAGTCCGCTACGGTACCGATGATGGTGCCGATCAGGAGGGAGGCGAACAGACCCTGCGCCATACCGCCCATGGCATCCACGAAATACCGCTTGAGACGCGCTAATATCGCCTTGCGGGTCGCGGCGCGGTGTTGTGTTTTGAGAGTCGCCTGCTCGGCCTCGCGGCGGCGGCGGTACTTTTTGGCTTTTTCCTTGTTTGACAAAGCAAATTCCTCCTTGGAGTGAAAGTGATATATCCGATCCCGCAGGGGTGTCCTGCGGGATGAGGTGTATTTGTCGGGGGTATTACAGCAGGAGTGCGGTCAGGTGCATCACACCGTAGTACAGCAGGGGGATCAGCAGGGCGGGGAGAAGATCGGCGACCTTGATACGCTTTTTAGCGACCATGTTGACGGCTAAGAGGATCAGAATGACCCCGCCGATCACGCAGGTCTGATGCAATATCTTGGGGATGGTGGTCTCCCAGAAGGTGTGACTCAGGGTGGCCTTATCCAGCAGCTCCTGCAGATGAGCCTTTTCGGCGGAGGAGGCGGTCTTTATCTGTTCCGAGTAGGCGGCCATGGAGGCGGCGTATTTTTCAACCTTGCTGACCTTCCAATACCCCATGAGGGAGATAAAGCCGCTCTGAACCCCCATAGGGATGGCGGCGTAGGCGGTGCCCTCGCCAAAGACCGAGGCCAATGCCGCGATCAACAGGAAGTCTATGATCGAAACGATATAGAGCATGGTCATAGAGCCGCCCTCTCCCGCACGCGCCGACGCGAGCATGGTGAAGGGGTTAGCGCACAGGAGCACGGTCGCAATGGCGAGACCGTCCACATAGCGATGACCCGAGCGCGGGGAGGAATAATTGTATACGGGAAGTGCGGACAGCTTGCCGGGGAGAAGGGAACTGCCCGAGGAGGATGTGTCCGCAGGGCGGCTATTCTTTGCCTGACGGGACTCCTTCTCTCGTTGCCTTTGATCGGCTGCTCGAGCGGCATCTCGTCGGGATTTGAAGTGATTCCCCAGTGAATCCAGTATGCCCTCTACCCCAAAGGAGCCGCCCAGCAGGAGTCCGACGACCAGCGAGACCACGATCAGGATGGAGCCGCCAAGCTCGGTCACAGTCTCGCCGAAAACAAACAGATTATCCATAACGCCCCACAGACCGACACACCCTACGATGACTCCGCAGGTGATCAAGAGGATCTCCTGATAGTGGGTACGCAATCGACCGCGAAAGATAGTGGCGGCATTGGCGGCTACGACCACGGCGAGGATGTGGATCGCAAGACCCAGTATGCTCATGGAAGGCTCTCCTTTCGGCTTTTGCAGGGTAACTGCTCCCGCCGTGACCCGTATGAGAGGGGCTTTTGCGCGGCGAGCAGAAACATCTTTACCATGTATTATACCATACTTTGCAAGGGAAAACAAGGGGGAAAGCAAATGTTTTTTCGGGAAGGGCGTTTTTGGTGATCTGCCCAAAGTGCTGCCTGTTCCCGCCGCCCCGGTCGGCAATTCGGCTTACTCGTGGTACCGGCAGGCCGCTCGCAATTCCTGCACAACAAAACGGCGGGGCACTCATGGGAGTGCCCCGCGCGGGAAATGTTGGAACAGGGACGATGAAAAGACCTCTCGTCACGCCTCTGTCTGTCCGTTTGTGATAGTCTCGGGCGTGTCGGTCGGTTGACCCTCCGGCAGAGCCTCCGGTGACGGCCGCTTGTGGGAGATGAGCGGCTGACCCTCGCCGCGAATGCAGGCGGCGGTGATGGTCACACTGTCCACGGTGGGGTCTCCCGGTAGCTCATACATGAGCTTCATGAGGGCGGTCTCCATGATGGAGCGCAGGCCGCGTGCTCCCGTCTTGCGGACGAGGGCTTCAGCGGCGATGGCCTCCAGAGCTTCCTCCTCAAAGGTCAGGCAGATGTGATCCAACCCGAACAGCTTGCGGTACTGCTTGACGATGGCGTTCTTGGGGTCGCGCAGGATACGAACCAGTGCATCCTTGTCCAGATCATCCAGCGTGGCGATGACCGGGATACGCCCGACCAGCTCGGGGATCAGACCGAACTTGACGATGTCGTGCGGCTGAACATTTGCGTAGAGGGCACTGCCCGACAGCTCGGTGCGGGACTTGACCTCGCCGCCGAAGCCGATGGTGGAGCCGCCCTGCCGCCGCTCGATGATCTTGGACAGGCCGTCGAACGCGCCGCCGCAGATAAAGAGGATATTCTCGGTGTTGATGCGGATGAATTCCTGGTTGGGGTGCTTGCGCCCGCCCTGCGGCGGCACGTTGGAGATGGTGCCCTCCAGGATCTTCAGGAGTGCCTGTTGTACCCCCTCGCCCGACACATCGCGGGTGATGGAGGGGTTCTCGCTCTTGCGGGCGATCTTGTCGATCTCGTCGATATAGATGATGCCGCGTTCGGCGCGGGCAATATCATAATCCGCCGCCTGAATGAGCCGCAGAAGGATGTTCTCCACGTCCTCGCCCACATAGCCCGCCTCGGTGAGCGTGGTCGCGTCGGCGATGGCGAAGGGCACCTTGAGGGTCTTGGCAAGAGTCTGCGCCAGGTAGGTCTTGCCTACGCCGGTCGGCCCCAGCAGGAGGATGTTGGATTTTTGGATCTCCACCTCCTGAAGCTCCTCCAGAATGGGGTCGGAGGGGGTGGCACGGACACGGCGGCGCTTCTTGGTGTCGGCGGTCTCGCTTCGTGTCAGGATGCGCTTGTAGTGGTTGTATACCGCCACGGAGAGGGCGATCTTGGCCTGCTCCTGCCCGATGACATACTCGTCCAGGGTCTCCTTGATCTGTACGGGGCGGGGGAGGGTGGCCAGCGACAGCTCGCCGTACTTGGCTTGGCTTGTCGTCTCGCTGACCTCCGCGATCATGTCATGGCAGGCTTCCACGCACAGGTCGCAGATATAGGTGCCGTCGGAGGAGGGGATCAGGTAGGTGACCTGGTTCTCCGGCCGACCGCAGAAGGAGCAGCAACGGCGGTTCCCGCCGCCACTGTTGCCTCGGTTTGTCGAATTAGCCATGAGGAAGGTTCCTTTCTTCGGGGGATCAAGCCCGCGTCGTGAGGATGTGGTCGATGAGGCCGTACTCCAGAGCCTGCTCCGCCGTCATGAAGTTGTCGCGGTCGGTGTCGCGCTCGATGACCTCGACCGGCTTGCCGGTGCGCTCGGACAGGATGCGGTTGAGCATATCCCGCGTGCGCAGGATCAGCTCGGCGCGGATCTTGATATCCGAGGCCTGCCCCTGTGCGCCTCCCAGAGGCTGGTGGATCATGACTTCACTGTGAGGCAGGGCGGAACGCTTGCCGGGGGTACCGGCCGCCAGCAGGAAGGCACCCATGGAGGCCGCCATACCGATGCAGATGGTGGCGACGTCGCACTTGATGAACTGCATGGTGTCATAGATGGCCATGCCGGCTGTCACCGAGCCGCCGGGGCTGTTGATATAGAAAAAGATATCCTTGTCGGGATCCTGCGCCTCCAGGAAAAGGAGCTGTGCCACGATCAGCGAGGCGGTGGCATCGTTGACCTCGTCCGACAGGAAGATGATCCGATCATTGAGGAGGCGGGAGAAGATGTCATACGAGCGTTCTCCTCGTGAGGTCTGCTCAATGACCATCGGTACCAGCGCGGCGCGCGGATCATCGCGGTATGGGTTCTGCAGCATAGGCTTCAACCTTCTTTCTTGGATTTGGATCGTGCGGGATGGCTCCCGCCGAAAGATTTGCCACGACCAAGAAGCGTGGGACTGGTCGTGGCAAAGTGGGAACGTATTATTCAGCGTCTTTTGCTTCAGCGGCGGGGGCAACGGCATTCGCCTTGACCAGCTCCATCGCCTTCTTGACCTTGATGTCCTCGGACAGAGACTCGGCGGGGATCATGGACTTGATCTGCTCGACCTCCATCTTGTAGTTCTCGGCGAGGCGGGCGTACTCGGCGTCGATCTCCTCGGTGGTAGCCTCAATGGACTCCAGCTCGGCGACCTTCTCCAGAGCCAGGCGGGTCTTGACGTAACTCTCGGCCTGCGGGCGCATCTGGTCGCGCATCTGCTCCAGGGTCATGCCGGTGTACTTGATATAGCTGTTCAGGTCGAGACCCTGCATCCGCAGGCGGTTGTCGTAATCCCGCAGGATGTTCTCCACCTCGGCGTCGATCATGGCAGCGGGAATGGCCTCGCCGCCCAGCTTCTCGCACAGAGCCTTGATGATGGTCTCCTCGAAGGCCGAGTCAGCGGCGGCCTCATGTCTCTTAGCGATCTTTGCCTTGATATCCGCTTTGTATTCATCCATGGTATCGAATTCCGATACATCCTTGGCGAAATCATCGTCCAGCGCGGGCAGCTCGATGTTCTGGATGGCCTTGACGGTCACGCGGAACACGGCGGGCTTGCCTGCCAGCTCAGCGGCGTGGTACTCCTCGGGGAAGCTCACGTTGATGTCGAAGGTCTCACCGATGGAGTGACCGACGATCTGATCCTCGAAGCCGGGGATGAAGCTACCGGAGCCGAGCTTCAGGTGGTAGTCCTCAGCCTTGCCGCCCTCAAAGGGTACTCCGTCGATGCTTCCCTCGTAGTCGATGACCACGGTGTTGCCGTCAGCGGCGGGCGCATCGGTCACGTCGATCTCTCGGGAGTTGCGCTCCTGCAGGATCTTCAGCTCGTTCTCGATCTCCAGGTCGGTCACCTCAGCGATGTCGCGGGCGGCCTCGATGCCCTTGTAGCCCTCGATAGCCACGACCGGCTTGACCGGCACTTCTGCCACGAACACGATGCCGTTGTCATCAATGGACTTGATGTCGAACTCGGCACGGCCGACCGGCTCAACGGGCGGCTCAGCGGCTTTCAGGGCTGCCTCGTAAGCATCCGGCAGGAGGTTGTTGGCAGCGTCATCATAGAAAACGCCCTTGCCGTACATACGCTCGATGATGGAGCGGGGAGCCTTGCCCTTGCGGAAGCCGGGGATGGTGATGTTGGCCGCCTGCTTGCGGTACACGCGGGTCACTTCCGCGTCAAAGGTAGCCTTATCCACCGAAAACTCCAGGATAACGGTCGTCTTTTCAGTCTTTTCAGCTTTGATCAGCGTCATGATGGTCTCAGTTCCTTTCTTCTTTGGCCAAAATACATACATAGTATATTTTATCTTGTTTTTCCCCGCTTGTCAAGGGGATTTGCAAAAGTTTCTCTCGGTCTCCGCGCCGGAAAGTTGAAGAAAAACCCTTGCCTTTTTGTGGATTATGCCCACCGATCGGTACAGACTACGGGGCAGGGAGTGGTGCGAGGGGGAGCAGATTGAAGTTTAGATGATCCGAGGCACACAGGGTCATACGGATATGCTCAAATTCAAAGGTCTGCGGGGCGCGGTACATCCCGTGTATGTGCCCGAACAGGCAGTCCCGCACACCGTACTCATGCAGGATATCCACGAATTCCCGACACACGAAGTCCAGCCACACCGGCGGGAAGTGCAGGAACACGCAGATGGGTGGGCGCGGCCGTCCCGCGTCTGCCTCGGCGCGGCACAGCCCGGCGGCGGCATCCAGACTCAGGCGGAGTCGGACGACCTCGCGGTTGACCACCTTGGCATACTCCGGGGTGCCGACCGTCTTCTGCTGAGCCTCGTCCAGGAACCAGCCCCGCGTACCGCAGAGCACCCGTCCCTCGACGAGGTAGGCGTTATTGTACAGGATACGAAGGGAATCCAGCCCGTGTGCGGCGAAGAAATCATTCATTTTGGTGGCAGTCGACCACCAGAAGTCGTGGTTGCCCTTGCCGATGAGCTTGTGCCCCGGCAGATCCTGCAGGAATTGCAGATCCGGCAGAGCCTCGGCCAGCCGCATCCCCCAGGAAACATCCCCGGGGATGACCACGGTGTCCTCGGGGCGGACGACCGCCTCCCAGTTGCGGCGGATCTTCTCCACATACCCCAGCCAGCGGTGACCGAAGACCTCCATGGACTTGTTTGTCCCGGTACCGGTGGAGAGGTGCAGATCGGCTATGGCAAAAACGGACATAAAAAAGAGCACCTCCCTGGCTATTAGAATGGGGCATAAATACGCGCTTGGTCGGACAGACTAAGAGGGCGGCGACGGCGGCGATCACGCGGCTGTCCCCGACTTCTTCTATAGAATGTTAAGGAGAACACGAACATGAACGACGAGAACAAGAAGGGTTGCGGTTGCAAGTGCATCAAGGGGGTCAGCTGTGACGTGAAGAACTGTGTCCACCATGACGCTGACGACAAGTGTACTGCGGGTCAGATCACGGTCGGTCCTTCCTACGCTACCACCGGCAGTGACACCGTCTGCGCGACCTTCCAGCCCAAGGCCGAGTAAGGCACATGGCGGGGGAGCTTTCCCGAGAAGGGAGAGCTTCCCCGTTTTTTCGGGAACCGCTGATTTAATGAGGTGGTGCATATTCGGTACAGTTTTTTCGCCTGGAATTGCGAAAAAATCAAGATGTACTGGATGTACATCGAGTTTTTCGGCAAGAAGCAGGCGGGAAAAGA
>CAYXBU010000006.1:0-16146 GCA_964463245.1 uncultured Clostridium sp.
GCGCAGGTGCCGCCGCCCTGGTGCTGTCGGCTATGGCCGCCGCCGTGGCTCTCAAGAAGAAGCACTGATCGATATGTCCATATAGGGGAGGGGAGCATCCTGCGGGAGGCTCCCCTCTCCGCGCTCTCTCCGCATGAGCCCCCGTCTCGGTGGGGCTTTTCCTTTTGGGGCACAAATCTGTTGACAAACGCGGGAGATTGGTATATAATAGGGGTAAGCAATCATGGGAAGGCAGTTCCGCGCCGTACCGCGCGGAGGGGATACGCATATGTACATACTTGGAATGGAAAGCTCCTGCGACGAGACCTCGGCGGCAGTCGTGGAGATGGGGGACGGCGTTCGCCGCATCTGCTCCAATATCGTCGCCTCGCAGATCGACGTGCACCGTCTCTACGGGGGTGTGGTGCCGGAGATCGCCAGCCGCGCACACATCGAGGCGGTCAGCCGCATCACCGACGAGGCTCTGCAGGGGGCGGGCATTTCCCTCTCGGAGGTCGGCGGTATCGCCGTGACCACCCACCCGGGGCTGATCGGAGCCTTGCTGGTCGGGGTCAATTTCGCTAAATCCTTGGCGTTCGCCAACCATATCCCATTGATCTCGGTCAACCATATCCACGGCCATGTCGCGGCGGCCTACCTGACCGAGCCCGCGCTGGAGCCGCCTTTTCTGGCTCTGGTGGTCTCGGGCGGGCATACCTCCCTGTTCCATGTCACCGACTATACCACCTTCCGCGAGATCGGCGCGACCCGCGACGATGCCGCCGGGGAGGCCTTTGATAAGATCGGACGGGTCATCGGGATGCCCTATCCCGGCGGTGCCGCGCTGGACAAGTTGGCCTACGAGGGGAACCCCCGCGCCTTTGACCTGCCGTCCCCCGCCATCGCCGGGGACACGCTGGACTTCTCCTTCTCGGGGCTGAAGACCGCCGCGCTGAATATCATCAATTCCGCCGCGCAGAAGGGAACCCCCCTCTCCCATGCCGACATGGCGGCTTCGTATACCGATGCCGTGGTGCGCGGGATCGTCAAGAAGACCGGCATGGCACTGGAACGTCTGCGCGGGGAGGTCGGGACACTGGTTCTGGCGGGCGGCGTGGCCGCCAACTCCCACCTACGAGCGGCACTCGGTGAGCTGTGCCGCCGTCGCGGGGTGAGCTTCGTCGTGCCGGAGCGAGGGCTGTGCGGGGACAACGGTGCCATGATCGCCGCCGCAGGCTACTTCCGCTACTGCGAGGGGAAGTTTGCGGGAACCGAGTTGAACGCCTCGGCCTGTGACAGCGATGAGTGAGATGCTCAACGATAGCGATTTTTTTCAGGGGAACTTCCTGAAGAGGATCGACCGATGACTTCTGACCCGTCTGCTACGATTTCTCGGAAAGCGACAAAAGGGACTGTCAACACAAAAGGAGTTGATCAAATCCATGGAACACAACACCTACGAGGCAGAGCGACCCATCACGGTCTCGCCTGCGGTGGTCAAGCGACTGCCGCGATATTATCGGTATTTACGGGAGCTGATCGCGCAGGGGCGCACGCGGATCTCCTCGGGGGAGCTGTCTGCGCTGATGAACGTGACAGCATCCCAGATACGGCAGGATCTCAACTGCTTTGGTGGGTTCGGACAGCAGGGCTACGGCTACAACGTCAGCTACCTGTTCGCCAAGATCAGCGAGATCCTGGCGGTCGGGGAGGGCTTCCACGCGGTCATCATCGGCGCGGGGGATCTTGGACGTGCGCTGGTGCACCTCTCCATGTTTGAAAAGCGCGGGGTGGACATCATAGCCATGTTCGACACCGGTGAGGGTCTGGTCGGGCAGGAACTGGCGGGGGTGCCGGTGCTGGCACTGGATGAGCTCGAGCCCTTCTGCGCCGCCGAGCAGGTGGACATCGCGGTCATCACCTGCCCCAAGGAGCAGGTCAAGCCGATCGCCGAGCGGCTGGTCGCCTGCGGTGTCAAGGGGCTCTGGAACTACATGGGGGTGGAGCTGGGCTATGACCCCGGCACGGTGGTGCTGGAGAATGTACACCTGGGGGATTCCCTCATGATACTCAACTACAAGATCGCCTCGCGGATGGAGCGTGCCGCCGCCGGGGTGGCATCCACGACCGATGCGACCGATGCGACCGACGAGACTCCGCTCTCGGAGGGGAACGACCGGGCAGAGAACTGACCCCTGTCGGATAAGGAAAGGAAACTATGGCTGTTAAGATCAATTATGAATATGAGACCGTGACCATCCCCGCCAAGGCCGTCCCGGCACTGGAGCGTGCCGGTGCGGCGGACATCCGCCTACTGATGGCACTTTGCACGAATGCCGAGCTTCGCCGTAGCCCCGCCGGGGATCTGGCCGCCTTTGCGGCGGCGGCCGGATGCACCGAGGCACAGGCGGCGGCCTCGCTGGCCTTTTGGCGCGGGGCGGGAGTGCTGGTCATGGATGATACCGTCGGGCGGGTCAGCGATCTGCTCCGTGAGCGGGAGGAGGACGCTCCTCCGGCGGATGCGGCATCCGAGCAGGCTCCCGCCGTGCAGACTTCTGTCGGGGAGGTTCCTGCTGTGCAGACCTCTGCCGGGCAGACCCCTGTCGTGCAGACTTCTGACAATGACACCGAGGCGTCGATCGCCCGCAAGCCCGAACCCAAGATCAGACGCAAGGATCATCTGCCGACCTATACCAGTGACCAGATCAGCACCTACTTTGAGGAGCACCCCGACACCGCCTCCTTCATCGAGGAGAGTCAGAGTGTCTGGGGCAAGATGTTCAATACCCATGAGGTCAATATCCTCTTGGGGCTGGTGGATTATATGGGGCTGGACTGGGAGTATGTCCTGATCCTTCTCTCCTACTGCCGCAAGATGTCCGAGCGGCGGGGCACGGCCAAGTCCTTGCACTATGTGGAGACGGTGGTCTTCGGTTTCTACGACGAGGGGGTCTGCGATGCGACCTCCCTGCAGGAAAAGCTCCGTCAGATGGAGCAGATGACCGAGACCGAGGGGCAGCTGCGGAGCCTGTTCGGCATGGGGACACGCTCCCTAAGCACCACCGAGAAGCGATCCTTCTCGGCGTGGCTCTATGACTACGGTTACGGGATGGACATCATCCGCCGCGCCTATGAGATCGCGGTGGATGCCATCGGTGAGCCGAAGATCAAGTACATCAACAGCATCCTGTCCTCCTGGAACAGCCACGACATCAAGACACTGGAGGAGGCGAATGCCTTCTTTGAGGCCGAGAACCGGCGGCGCGGCAAGGGCAAGGGAGACACGGCGCGTCAGGTGGGAAGCACCTTTGACACCAACGACTTTTTCGAGGCCGCCCTGCGCCGTAACTTCGGCGACGAGGACGGCGACTCATAAGTGTCATAAATGGCATAAATCAGGGACGAAAAGCGAGGAAAGAGCGGCATGAGCAACACATCTCAGGAGAACTACCGTCGTATCCGTCAGGAGTACGAGACCAAATATCTGCGGGCGGAGGAGGCGGCCGAGCAACGCCTGGCCGAGGCACACGCCGCCATTCCCGAACTGCGCGAGCTGGATCGACAGCTGAGCGGCCTGGGACTGGATATCCTGCGGGTGGTTCATGAGGGCGGCGACGTCACGGCGGCCATCAATCGTCTGCGGGAGCAGAACCAGCAGATGCAGGCGCGGAGGGCTTCTCTCCTGACGGCGCACGGCTTCCCCGCCGATCATACCGACGTGCGGTACGAGTGCCCGACCTGCGGCGACAGCGGCTTCGTGGACGGGAAAATGTGTACCTGCATGAGGAAAAAGCTGATCGAGGCGGGGTATGAGTCCTCGGGGGTAGGGCAGCTCTTGCGTACCCAGTCCTTTGACAATTTCTCGCTGGAGCACTACGCGGACGACCCCCGCGCCTACGCCCGCATGAAGCGGATATACAGCATGATGAAGGACTACGCCGAGACCTTCCTGCCGGGCGAGGCGGATAACCTCGCGCTGTTCGGCGGGACGGGGCTGGGCAAGACCCACCTGTCCTCGGCGGTGGCGCGGACGGTCATCGAGCGGGGCTACGACGTGCTCTACAGCAGTGCGGTCGGGATGCTGTCGGACTTTGAGCGGCAACGCTTCGGCAATGCCTCCGGCGCGGGCAATCAGACCGACACCACCCGCTACTATGACTGCGACCTGCTCATTGTGGATGATCTCGGCACCGAGATCAACAACCAGTTCACAACCTCCATCCTCTACGACATCATCAATACCCGCCTCAACCGCCGACAGGCGACCATCATCAGTACCAACCTGGACTCGGAGGAGTTCCGTAAGCGGTACTGGGATCGGATCACCAGTCGGGTGTTCGGCGAGTACAGTATCCTGCAATTCTTGGGCACGGATATACGTAGCAAGCGAATCAGAAATCCTCGGTAAGCAGAACCGAGCGAAAGGAGCTAAGTACGGCGATCATGAAATGCAAGACCTTCAGGCACGGCGTTCACCCGCGGGGGTACAAGGAGTTGTCGGCGGGAGCCGCCATTCGCCGGATGGAGCCGCTGACGGGGCAGGAGGCGATCTACCCCCTCTCCCAGCACATCGGTGCGCCCGCCGTACCGATCGTGGCGGTCGGTGACCGCGTACTGGCCGGGCAGAAGCTCGCAGAGCCGAGCGGCATGGTCTCGGCGGGGATACACGCCGCCTTCTCGGGGCGGGTCAAGGCCATCGAGCCGCGCACGGCGGCGGGAGGCGAGACCACCCCCTGCATCGTGCTGGAGACCGATGAGGACACCGCGTGGATAGACCCCGTCTTTGATCCTGCCTCCCCCGAGGCGTATGACCCCGCCGCCGTGGCGGCCTATATGGCAAGCCCTGCTCCCTCGGCTCTGACAGCCGAGGGTATTCGTACAGCCGTGCGGGAGGCGGGTATCGTGGGTCTGGGCGGCGCGGGATTCCCGTCGGCGGTCAAGCTCAGTCCCCGCGAGCCGGATCGGATCGACCACCTCATCATCAACGGTGCGGAGTGCGAGCCCTACCTGACCTCCGACCACCGCCTGATGCTGGAGCGCGGTGAGGCACTGGTTGCGGGCTGTCAGCTCCTGCTTCGCCTGTTCCCGCAGGCGGTCTGTGTCATCGCCGTGGAGAACAACAAGCCGGATGCCATTGCACATTTGAAGGAGATCATTGCCACCACCGGGGACGACCGTCTGTCGGTCTGCCCCCTGAAGGCTAAGTACCCGCAGGGCGGGGAACGGATGCTCATCCGCGCCGTCACGGGGCGATACCTCCACTCCAAGCTCTTACCGGCGGATGTCGGGTGTGTCGTGATCAACGCCGCCTCCACCATTGCCTGCTTCTATGCCATATCCCGCTGTCAGCCCCTGACCCACCGCATCATGACCGTGACAGGGGATGCTGTCAAGTCCCCCTGTAATATAGAGGTGCCGCTGGGAGTGACCTATGCACAGGTGCTGGCGGCGGCGGGGGGCTTTGCCGTCGAGCCGGAAAAGGTGGTGTCGGGCGGCCCCATGATGGGTCATGCACTCTTTACCCTGGACATCCCCGTGACCAAGACCTCCGCATCCATCTTAGCCATGCGGGAGGATCCGGTGGCGCGGCAGGACTCCGCCCCCTGCATTCACTGCGGGCGGTGCCTGCAGGCCTGCCCCGAGGGGCTGGTGCCTCAGCTGTTGGCTGCCGCCGCCGATCGGAACGACTTTGAGACCTTTGAGAAACGAGGTGGCATGGAGTGCATCGAGTGCGGCTCCTGCGCCTATGTATGCCCCGCCGGGCGGCATCTCGTGCAGAGTATGCGCTATGGGCGGCGCAAGACGGGGGGCATCCTCCGCGCCCGCGCCGCCGAGAAACCTGCGAAAGGAGGCTCCGACCAGTGAGCATCGAGGCCGAAAAGCATCAACTGTCCCCCCGCATCCATGTGTCGGTGTCCCCTCACGCCCGCTCCGGCGTGACCACGACCGCCATCATGCGGGATGTGCTCATTGCGCTCCTGCCCGCCTGCGGGATGGGGGTGTATGCCTTTGGGTGGCGCGCACTGGCGGTCATCGCCGTGTGTGTGGCCTCCTGTGTCCTGACAGAATGGATATACCGAAAGCTGATGAAGCTCCCCCTGACGGTGGGCGACCTATCCGCCGCTGTGACCGGCCTGATCTTAGCGGTCAATATGCCGGCGGAGATCCCGCTGTGGATGCCCGCGCTGGGCGGCGTGTTCGCGATCCTGGTGGTCAAGCAGCTCTTCGGCGGGCTGGGACAGAACATCATGAACCCTGCACTGGCGGCGCGTTGCTTCCTGCTCATCTCCTTTGCCTCCGCCATGACCGCGTTCCCGGCTACCTATCGGGTGCTCTACGGGGAGGTGGCTCTGTCCGGCTCCACGCCGCTGGCGGCACTGGGGGCGGGAGCCTGCATGAGCTGGCGGGATATGCTGCTCAACACCCATAGCGGCTGTATCGGCGAGGCCTACCCGCTTGCCATCCTGGCGGGGGCGGTCTACCTGCTCATCAAGCGGGTCATCACCCTGCGGATACCGGGGGTATACATCCTGTCCACGCTGGGCTTCGTCTGCCTGATCCAACTTCTGCGGGGGCAGGCCGACCTGCTGACGGCGGACTATCTGGTCACGCAGCTGTGCGGCGGCGGACTTCTCCTGGGTGCCTTCTTCATGGCCAACGACTATGTGACCTGCCCCATCACACCGTGGGGACAGGTGATCTATGCCGTCCTGATCGGGCTTTTGACCGCCCTGTTTCGTACGGTCGGCTCCTCGGCGGAGGGGGTGTCCTACGCCATCATCATCGGCAACCTGACGGTGCCCCTGATCGAGCGGATCACCGTACCGCGCCCCTTTGGTGTTCCTCGCCGCAGGAAGGGGGGACGGGCATGAGCAAGATCATCAAGAATACCCTGATCCTGACCGCCATCACCCTGATCGCGGGGCTGGCGTTGGCGACCGTCTACCAGATCACCAAGGAGCCGATCGCCCGTGCCGAGGCCGCCGCCGAGCTGGAGGCCTACGAGGGAGTCTTTCCGGGCGCGACTTTTGAGAAGACCGAGGTGCTCCCCTTTGATGCGGTCGCGGCTGAGGTCGCGGACGGCGAGGGGGTCACCGTAGAGGGAGTCGCGGTCGCCCGCGTGGCGGACGAGGTGGTCGGCTACGCCCTCAAGGTCACCTCCCCGAACGGCTACGGCGGGGACATCACCGTGGCGGTCGGTGTGACCATCGACGGTGCCCTGAGCGGTATTTCGGTCATTAGCCAAAGCGAGACGGCGGGTCTGGGTGCAAAGTGTGCCGATGCCGCCTTTACCGATCAATTCAAGGGCATTACGGGGGGGCGAGTGGTCTTTGTCAAGACCGGTAAGCAAGCCCCGCATGAGATCGACGCCCTGAGCGGCGCGACCGTCACCACCCGCGCCGTGACCGCCGCCGTCAATACCGGGCTGGCCTATGTGGGTACACATTTGTCGGAAGGAGGGGAGACCCCGTGAAAAAATTAAAGCCGGATTCGCCGCTGGAGCGACTGTGGAACGGGCTTATCAAGGAGAACCCGACCTTCGTGCTGATGCTGGGTATGTGCCCGACACTGGCGGTCACGACGGGAGCCGTCAACGGGCTGGGCATGGGACTGTCCACCGCCACCGTGCTGATCCTTTCCAATATCATGATCTCGCTGTTGCGCCGCGTGATCCCGGACGGGGTGCGGATGCCCGCCTATATCGTCATCGTGGCCTCCTTCGTCACGGTGGTGGAGCTGTTGATGCACGCCTTCGTCACGAGCCTGTATGATGCGCTGGGTATCTATATCCCGCTGATCGTGGTCAACTGCATCATTCTGGGGCGCGCCGAGGCCTATGCCTCCAAGCACACGGTGCTGTCCTCCGCTTTTGATGGGCTGGGGATGGGACTGGGCTTCACGGTCGCGCTGACCCTGATCGGGGCGGTGCGGGAACTGATCGGGGCGGGCACCCTGTTCGACCGGCAGGTCATGCCGCAGGGGTATACTCCGGTGTCCATCCTCATTCTGGCACCCGGTGCCTTCTTCGTGCTGGCTGGGCTGACGGCTCTGCAGAACAAGCTCCGTGCCCCGAGCGCGACCAATACCCCGCAGGGGGAGCAGATCGCCTGCGGCGGCAACTGCGCGACCTGCGTGGGTGCCTGCGGTGCCGCCAATCATGAGGCCGTAGCGGATGCGCGGGAGGCGGAGGCACGGCGCAGAGCCGAGGAGACCGCCGCCAAAGCGGCCACCGCTAAGGCTGCAAAGGCCGCCAAAGAGGGGACCAATTCGACCGAGAAGCATGGGGAGGTGCAGTCATGAGCGGCTTTTCTACCATCCTGCTGACCCTGGTCACCACCATGCTCATCAACAATGTGGTGCTGTCCCAGTTCATGGGGCTGTGCCCCTTCCTCGGGGTCTCCAAGCAGATCAAGACGGCTCTGGGCATGGGGGCGGCGGTCATCTTCGTCATCACGGTGTCCTCGGCGGTCACGGCGGTGCTCTACCGCTTCGTGCTGTTGAAGTATGACCTGACCTACCTCAATACCATCGTGTTCATCGTGGTCATCGCCGCGCTGGTGCAGTTCGTGGAGATGATCCTGCGGCGGTTCAGCCCCGCATTGTATCGGGGTTTGGGGGTCTACCTGCCCCTCATCACCACCAACTGCGCCGTGCTGGGGGTCGCGCTGACCAATGTCCAGCAGGATGCCTCCATCGGCATGAGCATCCTCAACGGCTTCGGTACGGCGGCGGGCTTCGCCCTCTCCATCCTGCTCTTGGCGGGGATCCGCGAGAAGACGGCGCACAATGACGTGCCCAAGTCCTTCCGCGGGATGCCCATCACCCTCCTGACGGCAGGTCTGATGGCCATCGCCTTCTTCGGCTTCAAGTCCTTGGCGTGACGGGGGGTGCTGTGATGTTGACACAAGAACAGATCGTAGCCATCCTGATCGCCTCGGGGCTGGTCGCCGTCGTGGGGGTCATCGTCGGGGTATTCTTAGGCGTGTCGGGAAAGCTGTTGGCTGTCCCGACCGACGAGCGGCAGGAGGCGGTACGCGCCTGCCTGCCCGGCAACAACTGCGGCGGATGCGGCTACTCCGGCTGTGACGGGCTGGCCAAGGCCATCGCGGACGGGACTGCACCGGTCAATGCCTGTCCCGTGGGGGGAGATGCCGCGGCGAGTGCCATTGCGGCGGCACTGGGGGTGGAGAAGGTCGAGTCCCGCCGTATGGTCGCCTTCGTCAAGTGCTCCGGCTCCTGCGACAAGACCGCATTCCACTATGAGTATTTCGGGGATAAGGATTGCCATCGGGTCGCCATGGCACCGGGGCGGGGCAGTAAGACCTGCGCCTATTCCTGTACGGGGCTCGGCTCCTGCGTGCGCGCCTGCGAATTCGATGCCATCCATGTGGTCAACGGGCGGGCGGTGGTCATGAGCGACCGCTGTCGCGCCTGCGGGATGTGCATCGAGGTCTGCCCCAACCACCTGATCGAGCTGATCCCCGCCGATGCGACCTGCGCCGTCCGTTGCTTCTCGCAGGAGAAGGGCAAGCGGGTGCGGGAGATGTGCTCCGCCGGATGTATCGGCTGTGGGCTCTGCGCCAGGCTGTGCCCGGTCGGTGCCATCACGCTGAAGAACCATATCGCCCATATCGACCAGAATGCCTGCACCCACTGCGGCAAGTGCGCCGAAAAGTGCCCGGCCGGGGTGATCGTGGGGGTCTAATGGGAGCGATTTCCCCACAAAAAATAAAAAAATAGGGAGGTGAGCAGACATGAAACGGATCCGCAAGGTGTTGGCCGTGTGTCTGCTGACCGCCCTTTTGCTTTGCATATTGGGGCAGGTGTCGGGGTGCGGCGCCGCCGCTCTGTACACCGCGACCTACCTCGATGTGTTTGACACGGTACTGACCCTGCAGGTGGCGGCGACCGACCGCTCCTCGGCAGAGGATGCCATCCGCGAGGTGCACGACTGCCTGCTCGACCTCCACCGTCAATTCGACATTTACCACGATTGGGCGGGAGTGAACGACCTCAAGACCATCAACGACCACGCGGGGGACGGCAAGCCCATCCCGGTCACCGAGGATGTGCTGTCCCTGCTGGAGCTGGGGATGGCGGCCTACGATCTGTCGGGCGGGCGGGTCAATATCTGCATGGGCTCGGTGCTCTCGCTCTGGCACACGGCGCGGGAGACCGAACAGCTCCCGACCGAGGAGATGCTGACCGCCGCCGCCGCGCATACCTCGCCCGATGCGCTGTGGGTGGATGCGGCGGCGGGGACGGTGCGCCTGACCGACCCGGATGCCCGACTGGACGTGGGCGCGGTCGCCAAGGGCTACGCCGCCGCCCGCGCCGCCGCACTCCTGCGAGGGCGGGTGGCCTCCGGGGAGCTGGTCGGGGTGCTGATGGACATCGGCGGGCAGGTGCTGGCACTGGGCACCCGCGAGGATGGAACCCCGTGGCGAGTCGGGGTGCGGGATCCCCGCCCGTCGGACGGCATTCTGTACGATCCGTCGCGCGGCGAGGAGTTAGTCGGCCGTGAGGTCAAGGACATGACCGTGGTGACCAGCGGGGTGGATCAGCGCGGCTTTACCCTGGACGGGGTGCGCTACCACCACCTGATCGACCCGGACACCCTCTACCCCGCGACCCGCTACCTCTCGGTGACGGCCTTTGTCCCGGACTACGCGGTTCTTCGTGTGGGAAATTATACATTGGATGCCACGGCCTTTGCCGATGCGCTGAGCACGGCACTGTTTCTCCTGCCGCCCGAGGACGGACAGGCACTGCTTGCAACCATACCCGGGGCTTATGCCCTGTGGGTCACGGCAGAGGGACAGGTCATCTACTCGGACGGCTGGGGGGCTGAACCGTGAGGCGGGGGGAGCACGGGAGCCTTCGCCCTCGCCTTTGGGATATCTGCCTTCTGGCGGGGGTGCTCCTCTTGGCGGGCGGGCTGATCCTGATCCTGCATTTCTGCGCCGAGGCGGGGGTCGAGGCGGTGGTGACGGTGGACGGCGAGGAGGTCGCCCGCCTGCCGCTGGACACCGACGACGAGATCACGGTCACGACGGCGGCGGGTATCCACCGCATTGCCGTCCGTGAGGGGCAGGTCTCGGTGATCGAGGCACCCTGTCGAGATCAGATATGCGTACACCACCTGCCCGCCTCGACGGCGGGGGAGACCATCGTCTGTCTGCCCTGCCGACTGGTGGTGACGGTGACGGCGGCGGGGGAGTCCATGCCCCACGGGGAGGTGTCCCCATGAGGCGGCGGTCGGCGCGCACGATGCGGTTGGCACAGCTGGGGATGCTGATCGCCGCCGCGTTCGTGCTGTCCTGGCTGGAGCTGTTGATCTCTCTGCCGATCAAACTGCCGGGGATCAAGCTCGGGCTGTGCCATATCGCAGTGCTGTTCGCGCTCTATCGGCTGGACGGACGGGCGGCGACGGTCGTGTCGTTGGTTCGCGCCATCCTGTCGGGGGTGCTGTTCGGGAGCATTCCCACGCTGGCCTTCAGCCTGTGCGGGGCGGGGCTGAGCCTTGGGGTCATGCTACTGCTCCGCAGGACGGGTCACTTCTCGATCCTCGGGGTGAGTATAGCGGGAGCCGTCAGCCATAACCTCGGCCAGCTGGTCTGTGCCGCCCTGCTGACCGAGACCCCGAGCCTCGGCTGGTACCTGCCGACCCTGCTGGTCGCGGGGTGCGTGACCGGTGCGGCGGTGGGGGGCGCGGCGGCGCTGACCGTGGCGGCCTTTCGGAGCAGGTAAGGATATGTACGGAAAAAGACCCCGTCGGGGGACGGTCAGGCCGTTCCCTTCGACGGGGTTCTTGTATGATGTCAGAACAATGTCCCCTCGTCCAGCTGCCCGGCCTTTCTCCCCCACAGCCGCCCGACGACCAGGCAGGCGAGTGCGCCGAGCAGACCGATCCCCAGCCAGATGAAGATGAGGGTGTCCCAGCCCGCGTGCTCGGCGGCTAAGCCGTACAGGACAGTGCAGATCGCCGAGGCGGCGTAGGCACCGGCGTTGAGAAAGCCGGTGACCGCCGAGGACAGCCCCAGCCCCGCGAAATGGTAGGGGAGCATGGTCAAGAACATGGTGTTGGCTCCCCACATGGAGGAGATGCAGACCGCTAAGAAGCAGGCGCACAGGACGGCACCGCGCTCCCGCGTTAAGTAGATGCCACCCACTGACAGAAGGGCTATGAGGAACATGACCCCACTGCTGTACAGCTCATTGTGCAGGAACCGCTTGTTGATCCAGGTCGAGACATATGCGCCGGACACGCTGACCACCGGGATGATGACCGAGACCAGCGCGGCGTTGGCCTCGGATATCCCGAAACGCTCCTGAAAGAAGGTGGGTGCCCAGCTGTTGACCGCATCCTTGAGTGCGCCGTTGCAGGCCAGACAGAACAGGACGGGGATCAGACCGGAGGCAAGCAGGACAGCGGGCAGGGAGGGTCGTTTTCGAGCGGGAGCCACTGTGTCGGTGGGGATAGTTTCGGCGCGGGAGGTCGGGCGGGCGGCGCGGACTCGCTCCGCCATGATCGCGAGGCGGGCGCGCAGGCTGTGGTTGCCCAGCACCCAGACGGCACAGGCCAGCAGGAGAAGTCCCCCCGAGGTGAAAAACACCCCGCGCCAGCCGATGCGCTCCAGCAGCAGGGCGGGGAGCAGATAAGCCAGCACCGTCCCGACCGGAACGGCGGGGGCTATGTTGACCCCGGCGCGATACCGCTGACCCTCGTTCAGGTAGTCGGTAAAGACCCGCACGATGGGCGACCAGAGCATGGACTGGAACAGACCGTTGCACAGCCAGAGGAGCAGGAACAGGATGGGAAGATCGCACAGCCCCATGCCGATGTTGCACAGCCCCGCGCCGCACAGTCCCACCGTGATCATGTAGAGGGGGCGGATGCGGGAGCCGATGATCCCGTTGATCAGCTGCCCCGAGGCGTAGGCGATGAGGTAAGCGGTGGATATGGAGCCGCCCCAGAGCTTGGTGATGGTGCCGTCACGGATCATGGCGGGCAGGCAAGCCGAGAAGTTCTGACGCCCGATATAGCTGAAGCTGTATACCAGAAAGCAGAGCCAAAAGACGGATGTTGCGGCGCGGGTGTATGGTCGCTCGGGCGGATCGGGCGCGATGTATTTATGCATAGGAAAGAGGACCTCCTTCAAGGTCGGTGTCGTTGAGGTCTATTGTACTCCAAATCGGGCGGGATGTCAAGAGCTTTTGCGGGATCGGCAGGGCAACGAAATAAAGTAAATGCGGTTGCCCTGATATTTTTGCCATCTCTACTTGACATTCTTCAAGAAAAATGCTACACTATGCACAGAGGGGAGCCATCGGCTCCGCTACTGACTACGAGAAAGGAACCCATGACATGAAACATCGCATCACGAGTGCCCTCCTGTCCCTCCTGCTGGTATGCAGCCTGCTCCTGCCGGTTCTGCCGACGGTTGCGGACGGCGGGGACGCGCCCCTGACCAACATCGCGCTGGGGCAGAGTATATCCTCCACCAGCACCTACGTTCCGCCCGAGGGCTTCTTCAATGATGCCTACCTGGTGGACGGCCACTGGGACACCTACGCCGGCGGCAATGTCAAGCTGGGCTGGAACAGCAGCGTCAGCAATGGCGCCGGGGAATACGACCCGGTGGATATTACCCTCTCGCTGGATGCGACCTATCGGGTCAGCCGGATCGTGATCAAGCCCATGCAGTGGGACAAGGGGGATGCTACCCCCAAGGCCTTTGAACTGCAGTGCTCCTTCGACGGCAAGACCTGGACGACACTGGTCACCGCCAAAGACGTCAATACCCATGCCGCCTCCAACACGGCGGTGGTTCCCCTGACCTACGACATCGATGCGACCGAGATGAACTATTTTCGCATCCACATCACCCGCCACGCAAAGCTCGATCCCGCCGGTGCTTACTACTCGTCCCTGGGCGAGCTGGAGCTGTACGGCGTACAGAGCGCGGCGGCCGAGGAAGGAGAGCTTTCGGTGAATAAGTATGCCCTGTTCATGGGTGCCGGTGAGAGCGACCGCCTGTTCTTGACCAACGGCAAGCGAGAGACCGCCCATGCCGTGACCTGCGTCTCCTCGAACCCCGCCGTCGTGAAGGTGGAGGATGACGGCACGGTGCAAGCCGTTGCCGATGGCGAGGCTACCGTTACCCTGACCGATACCGAGACGGGGGAGACCTACGAGGTGCCCGTGACAGTGGCGCACTACGCCGCCGCCGAGAAGTTCCAGATCGTGGCCTTCATCCCCTTCTTCTATGAGGAGAACATCAACGAGACGGTGTTCGATAACCTCAAGGCGGGCGGCATCACCAACGTGGAGCTGAACTTCGCGCTGGATGCGAATACCATCACCTATCAGAACAACCTCAAGACGCTGGCTCTGGCTTACGAGCGCGGGCTGGACGTGACGGTCAGCGAGGCGGATTTCAACGCAGGCAGCTGGCCGAACAAGACCGACAAACAGATACTGGATTTTGTCAACCGCTACTCCCACCTGCCGGGCGTGAGTGGCTACTATGTGGTGGATGAGCCATCCAATGCCGTTCCCTTCGCCCGCGCCATTGCCTTGATCAAGTCGGTGATGCCTAACGCCGTCGCCCACATGAACTTCTGCGGTGCCTATGACGGCATCGTCACGGCTCTGCAGGAGGAGTTGGGGAGCAAGTACGGCGTGTCGCTGGATTACGTCATGTACGATTCCTACACCTTCCGTTCTCCCACCTGCGCCGAGAACACCCTGTACAGCCAGCTGGAGTACAACCGTGAGATCGGTCAGCGGCTGGGTGTCAACACTGCGACCTACATCCAGTCCATGGCGTGGAACGGGTGCAACCGCCCGAACGCCGATGCCATTCGCTATCAGGTCTACGCCTCGCTGGCGGCGGGTGTCAAGCAGATCTCCTACTTCTGCTGGCAGACCCCCCGTGCCAACGCCGCCGAGACCTACGGCCCCGCCGTCATCGACATCGACGGCAACCCGACCGACCTGTTTGAGCCGGTCTCCAAGATCAATGCCGCCGTGCAGGCTCTGGGACCGACCCTGATGAAACTGGACTGCCGCGCCCTCTACTGCACCGGGCAGAGCTTCGGCGCGGGCTACACCGAGCTGCCCGCCGGGTTCTTCATCCATCCCGCCGATTGGGATCAGAAGCTGGCGATCAGCCACATGGAGGACAAGGAGAGCGGCCGCGACTACTCCATGGTGGTCAACCGCGACTACAATGCACCCGCCACGGTGTCCTTTACCGTGGATGAGGGCATCCGCACCCTGTACCGTATCAGCGACGTGACGGGCGAGACCGAGACGCTGACCCCTGTCGATGGCGTGTATACCGTCGGGCTGGCGGCGGGTGAGGGTGTCCTGCTGGTCTGTGACGAGGATTTTGCCTTTGAGATGAAGGAAGTGACCAACTTCTACTATCTGGAGAAGGCGGTCGCCGAGGCCGAGGCGGTCAAGTCGGAGCAGTACCGTGAGGACGGCAGGGAGGCACTGGCCGCCGCGCTGACCGAGGCCAAGGCTCTGCTGGGTGACCCCGAGGCCAAGCAGGCCAAGGTGGATGCCGCCCTGCTTGCCCTGCGGCGGGCATTGGGGGCACTCCGCCCGACCGCCATCGAGGGCGAGAACCTCGCGGCGGGCGGCAAGGTGAGCGGCTCCAACAGCTACGAGGACGGCACCTACTTCAGCCTCTCCTACCTGACCGACGGCCAGAATGTGGGTCTGGATCAGAGCAATCACGCCGGTTGGTCGGTGGATCCCTACTCCAACATCAGCCGCAATACCCCCGTCGACCTGACCCTGGATCTCAAGAAGCTGTGCGAGGTCAATGCCCTCGTGCTCCAGCCCTGCATCTACAATCGGGGAGAGAACACCCCGACCGATTTCGAGATCCAAGTCTCGACCGACGGCAAGACCTTCACGACCGTCAAGACCGTGGAGGGGCTCCTGCTCAAGGAGGCCATTGACCAGTACTACCTCTTTGACACCGTGGAGGCGCGGTATATCCGCATCCACATCACCAAGCATTCCCCCACCATCGACGTGGGAACCGGCTGTGCCCTGTCCCAGATCGGTGAGCTGGAGGTGTACGGTCGTGTGGCGGACAAGAAGACCGAACCCACGGAGACCGAGCCTGCGACCGACCCGGCAACCGA
>CAYXBU010000006.1:16246-53475 GCA_964463245.1 uncultured Clostridium sp.
ACCGAGTCTGTCACCGATCCGGCAACGGCTCCTGCCACCGAACCCGTGACCGAGCCGACCACCACCCCGACGACCGATGCGACGACCGATCCCGCGACCGATACGGCGACCGCGACCACCAAGGACGAGGGCTGTTCCTCCGGCATCGGGGGTTCCGCCGCCCTGTTGCTGGCGGGTGCGGGTGCAGTCTGCGTGCTCGGAGGCCGCCGGAGAGCAAAAAAAGAGGACGATCTTGATCTTATTGATTCATAAATTCTACAATACTCAAAGGAGAACATGATCATGAAACACCGCGTATTTCGCCATATCCTGCCGTGGCTGTTAGCCCTGCTGTGCCTGTGCGTAGCGGTCTCCTGCGGCGACACGACCGAGGGCACCGATACCGCGACAAACGGGGAGACCTCCTCTTCCGAGGAGAGTTCTGCCCCGGATGAGAGCGCATCCCTCCCGAGCGGAGAGCCGCAGGACACCGTGACCGCCACGACGGCAGAGACCGATCCTGCCACCGAGGCACCTGAGACCGAGACCGAGACCGAGGGACAGAGCATATCCTTTGCGGTGATCAGTGACGTGCATCTGGGCAAGTCCAACCTGCCTATCGACCCGGCCGACAAGTTTGCCGCAGCACTGGACACCATCAACCGCATCCTGGGTACGCCCGATGCGCTGGTCGTGGCGGGAGACTTGACGGATCGGGGCAAAGATGAGGAGTACGAGCAGTTCAACGCCATCTTAGGGGAGCACCTCAAGGAGGGCACGGCACTTTGCACCGTCATGGGCAACCATGAATATTTCCGCGACGGCGTCGTGCGCTTTGGCGGGGAGAGCCGGAATTTCCTCAACCAGTGCTACACCGCCTATGAGAAAGCGATCGGTGAGCGGAACACCGACACGGTGGTGGGCGGTATGCACATCATCGGCATCTCGCCGATCAACAGTGCCGCCGACTACAGCTCCGCGACCGAATACCTCTGCGAGCACGTCCGTGCCGCCGCCGAGGAAGACCCCACCATGCCGATCATCGTCGTGACCCATGAGGGCTTCAGCGGCCAGTACGGCTCGGGCGGCGGCACCTACGCCGCAGAGTTGACTCGCCTGTTGCGGGAGTACCCTCAGATCATTTCCTTCTCAGGGCACAATCATTACGCTCTTAACGACCCGCGCATGATCCAGCAGAGCACCTATACGTCCATCCAGACCTCTACGGTGGGCGCGGATTTCTGGAATGCGGCGAACGGCTCGACCCAGCCCGAGGGGCGCGAGTTCGCCTCGCAGGGTCTGCTTGTGACGGTCAGCCCGGAGCGGGTGGTCACGGTCACGCGGTATGATTTCACCAATGACTGTGAGATCGGCACGCCGTGGGTGATCGACATTCCCGCTGTGGTCAAGTCGGGCAAGAATTTCGTGTACACCAACAACCGTGTCGGGAAGGCGGCGGCACCGAGCTTTGCGGCCGGTGCGACCGTGACCGTGAGCAATATTACGTCCTACACCGCGACCCTGACCTTCCCCGCCGCCACCCTGACCGACACCGTGTCCGACGGATGTATCACGGGCTACCGCGTGGAGGTCACGAATGTGGAGGACGGTGCGGTATACTTCTCGCAGACCCTGCCGGGGGACTTCCACATGGGAGTTGCCGCTGCCACGTCATTTAAGGTCGATCTGACCGGGCTGGCGCACGGGCAGGAGTACATCGTCTCGGTGGTAGCCGAGAGCGTATGGGGCAAGCATTCGACCGCCCTCGAGGGGAGCTTTACCACCCCGATCGACGAGAACGCACCGCCCGAGCAGCTGCCGGATGCCCTGTTCCATGTGGATTACACCACCGGCTCGGCGCAGGACACTGTGAATGGGCTGGTCCCCGAGGTGTTCGGCAATCCCTCGCTGGATGGAGGAATAGCAGTGCTGGATAAGGCGAGCGTGTACAGCTACAGCCTGACCGCCGAGCAGTACGCCGCTATGTCCAACAGCATTGCACTGGAGACCGTGATCTACATTGACCCGGATCAGACCTACCCGTGGGGCTATGTCACCCTGATTGGCAACGCCGAGGGCTCGGGTTTTGACCTTGAGGCGACCGTAGACGGCAAGCTGCAGTTCTCGGTCTACATCGGCGGCGGATGGCAGACTGTGTACACCTCGACCCCTGTCGGGCAGTGGGTGCACGTCATAGGCTCCTATGACGGCCGCAACCTGCGCCTGTATGTGAACGGCCAGCTGGCCGCCTCCGTCCCCTGCACGGGCAGCATCAAGCACGTCGCAGAGGCACACCGTAAGCTGATGGTGGGCGCAGATGTCAATCAGGATGCCGTTCCGCAGTGCAGTGCTAACATCAAGGCTACCAGCGTGACCCTCTATGCCGGCGGCATCTCTGCCGCCGCGGCACGAACCATGTTCGCCGAGGCAAAGTTGCCGGAGTGAGGGGACGAGGAGAAGCGAGGAGAAGCGTTGGGGGGCTTCTTGATAAGAGCACAACTGTCGGCTTTGCCGCCGGTTGGTGAAGTTTGCCGCGAGCGGCAAACTTCACCCCCCAAAACCCCCCGAGAACTTTCCTGGCATTTTTATCGGTCTTTCAGCGTTGGTCACTCGGACTTATACTCGGCGCAGACCAAGGAAAACGAAAGAGATATAAGGTGTGCGGGACGCTCTGCGGAGTGCCCCGCCGTGTTTTTTGAACCTTTGCGCGGTATAGGTCTCTGATACCCTGCGTTGCCCTCGCGCGGGGATGGTTTGTCTTTCGGTTGTCAGTGCCGTAGGAGCACAAGCCGCCGGGGTGCGGGGTCGCCGCAGACCTCCCGGCTACAGCCTCGGGGATGCAACAACTGCTTCGCAGTTACGGGGCGGAGCCCCTTGCATATATATAAATAAACGCGGTCTCCCCCTTCCCCGCCGGGGAAGGGGGTCGGGGGGATGGGGGGCAAAAGCATTAGTTGAACATAATCCCGGGCGCGTCCCGTATCCGCGCCCGGCAGGCGACCTCCCGCCAAACTCCCCTCAGGGCGAGGGGTTCGCAACTCCGGGCGCGTCCCGTATCCGCGCCCGGCAGGCGACCTCCCCCCACCTCCCATCTGTAGAATATACCAACCACACCCCACCCAGACCCGCTTAATTTCGTGATAAATTTGCCGCCTATATCCCCTTCTGCCCTTGACAGAAGAACGAAAATGTGATATAATGTCCATGTAAAAAGAGATGCCAACAAGGCGTACGATTTTGGCGGGGCAGATGGTCGTCGGAATGCGGATGTCGGAGTGGTGTGTGTTTTCATACCCGCTTTCTTCCCATGCTCGGTTTCCGAGGAGCCACCTCGCGGAGAGGTTTTGAAAGTATTGGAGAGCGATATGACGAATGCAACGAGATCACCGAAGCGGGAGGATATGTCTCTGTCGGAGCAGTTTGAGAGCGACAGGGGTAGTTTTCCCATTCGTTCGGGTGCATATTTGATCATTCCCGGTCTTTGCGACGTGCACGTGCACTTGCGAGAGCCGGGCTATTTTTATAAGGAATCCATCGCCACGGGGAGCCTGGCGGGGGCGCACGGCGGGTATACGACCCTGTGTGCCATGCCTAACCTTGACCCCACCCCCGACTCAGTCGAGAACCTGCGGGTGGAGACCGACATCATAAGACGGGATGCCGTTATCCCCGTCCTGCCCTACGGCACCATTACCAAGGGCGAACGAGGGGAGGAGTTGGCAGACCTTGAAGGGCTGGCACCGCTGGTCTGTGCCTTCTCGGATGACGGACGCGGGGTGCAGGATGCGGGCAGGATGCGGGAGGCCATGCAGCGCGCCCGCGCACTGGGCAAGATCATCGCGGCACACTGCGAGGACAACAGTCTCCTGCACGGCGGCTACATACACGACGGTCGTTACGCCCGCGAGCACGGGCACCGAGGCATCTGCTCGGCCAGCGAGTATCGACAGATCGAGCGAGACCTGCAGCTGGCGGCCGACACCGGTGTCGCCTACCACGTCTGCCACATATCTACCCGCGAGAGCGT
Organism: uncultured Clostridium sp.; assembly: GCA_964463245.1. GTDB lineage: Bacteria > Bacillota > Clostridia > Oscillospirales > CAG-272 > CAMEON01. Next base: position 20,253 of record CAYXBU010000006.1, read on the forward strand.
GGAGCTGATCCGTGAGGCTAAGCGGAGCGGCGTGGATGTCACCTGCGAGACCGCGCCGCACTACCTCGTGCTCTGCGAGGACGATCTGCAGGAGCACGGACGGTTCAAGATGAATCCCCCTCTGCGCTCCGCCGACGACCGCGCGGCTCTTCTGGAGGGATTGCTGGACGGCACCATCGACATGATCGCCACTGACCACGCCCCCCACAGTGCCGAGGAGAAGAGCCGAGGCCTGGCGGGCAGTCCCTTCGGGATCACGGGGCTGGAGACAGCCTTCCCGGTGCTCTACACCGAGCTGGTGCTGGGCGGCGTGATGACAGTGGAGACCTTGGTCGAGCGCATGAGCCTCGCGCCGCGAAAACGCTTCGGCATTCCGCTTGGCGGCGAGGATTATGCAATATTTGAAGTAGAAACACCCTACACGATCTGCCCGGAGAGCTTCCTTTCCAAGGGAAAGAGCACGCCCTTTGCGGGTCGGACGGTGCAGGGAAGATGTATCAAAACAGTAACGGGAGGGAAAACGGTATGGCAAGACGATTCGACGGAAAGCTGATCTTAGAGGACGGCAGTGAGTACTACGGGTACCGCTTCGGCGCGACGGCCGAGCGGGTGGTGGAGGTGGTGTTCAACACCGCCATGGTAGGGTATCAGGAGATCATCTCCGACCCCTCCTACACCGACCAGGCAGTGGTGCTGACCTACCCGCAGGTGGGCAACTACGGCATCAACAAGGAGGACAACGAGAGCCGCCGCCCGAGCATCGGCGGTCTGATCGTTGGGGAGTATACCCCCGAGCCTTCCAACTTCCGCAGTGCACGGAGCCTGGGGGAGGAGATGGAGAGATGGGGCATCCCGGGGCTGGAGATCCTCGACACCCGTCGGCTGGCGCGGAGCATCCGCGACCACGGAACCTGTCTCGGCATCCTGACCTCGGCGGACACGGATGTAGAGGAGGCTCTGGGCAAGATCAAGGCGTACACGGTGCCGCATGATGCCGTGTCCCGCGTGTCCACCAAGAAGATATGGTTCTCCCCTGCCGTGGGCAAGACGGTCTGCCGCGTGGCGGCCATCGACTGCGGTATCAAGCTGAGTGTCGTCCGTGCGCTGAACCTGCGGGGCTGTGATGTAACGGTGTACCCCTACGACACCCCCGCCGAGGAGCTTGAGCGCATGAACCCCGACGGCCTGTATATCTCGAATGGTCCCGGCGATCCCGAGGATGCGACCCCCGTCATCAAGCTGGTGCAGGATATGCGGGGCAAGCTGCCCATCTTCGGCATCGGTCTGGGACACCAGGTGATCGCGCTGGCCTACGGAGCCAAGACCTGCAAACTCAAGTTCGGGCACCGCGGCAGTAACCATCCCGTCAAGGAGCTGCAGACCGGCAAGGTGCAGATCAGCTCACAGAACCACAGCTACGCTGTCCTGTCGGAGCTGCCGGAGGGCACCGGCCTGACCGTCACGCATATCGACCTGCTGGACGGCACGGTGGAGGGGCTTCGGTGTGAGGCTGACCGCGTCTTTGCGGCGCAGTATCAGCCCGAGAGTACGCTTGACACTAAGGACGGCGGGAATCAGTTCGACCTATTCGTGCGGGAAATGAGAAACGCGATGGATCCGGCGTGATGGATGAAGCGGGAAGGAAAGCGAGGATACTACTATGCCGAAGAGAACAGATATAAAGAAGATCATGGTCATCGGAAGCGGCCCCATCGTGATCGGGCAGGCGGCCGAATTTGACTACGCGGGCACGCAGGCCTGCTTAGCCCTCAAGGAGGAGGGCTACGAGGTGGTGCTCTGCAACTCCAACCCGGCCACCATCATGACCGACACCACCATTGCGGACAAGGTCTACATGGAGCCGCTGACCCTGGAGTATGTTGCCAAGATCATCCGCTACGAGCGGCCGGATGCCATCATTCCGGGTCTGGGCGGCCAGACGGGTCTGAATCTGGCCATGCAGCTGGAGAAGAAGGGCGTTCTGCGGGAGTGCGGCGTGGAGCTGTTGGGTACCCGCAGTGAGAGCATCGAGCGCGCCGAGGACAGAGAGCTGTTCAAGGAGCTGTGCGAGCAGATCGGCGAGCCGGTCTGCCCCTCCGAGATCGCCACGACTCTGGAGGAGGGACTGGCGGCGGCCGCCCGCATCGGCTACCCGGTGGTACTGCGCCCCGCCTTTACGCTGGGCGGTACCGGCGGCGGCTTTGTCAACAACGAGGAGGAGTGCCGCGCCCTCATGACCAACGGTCTGGAGCTGTCCCCCGTGCATCAGGTGCTGGTGGAGAAGAGCGTCAAGGGCTACAAGGAGATCGAGTATGAGGTCATGCGGGATGCCGCCGATACCGCCATCACGGTCTGCAACATGGAGAACGTTGACCCCGTGGGGGTACATACCGGTGACTCCATCGTGGTCTGCCCCTGCCAGACCCTGTCGAGCCGCGAGAGCCAAATGCTCCGCGACAGTGCCCTTAAGATCATCCGCAGTCTGCAGATCGAGGGCGGCTGTAACGTCCAGTTCGCACTGGATCCGGACTCCTTCAACTACTATGTGATCGAGGTCAACCCCCGCGTGTCCCGCTCCTCGGCTCTGGCCAGTAAGGCCAGCGGCTTTCCCATCGCACGGGTGTCCGCCAAGGTGGCGATCGGCATGACGCTGGACGAGATCCTGCTGGCCAATACTCCTGCCTCCTTTGAGCCGGCACTGGACTACATCGTCACCAAGATGCCCCGCTTTCCGTTTGATAAGTTCACCAGTGCCAGCAATCGCCTGTCCACCCAGATGAAGGCGACCGGCGAGGTCATGAGCATGGGGCGCACCTTTGAGGAGAGCTTACTCAAGGCTGTCCGCTCGCTGGAGATCGGTGCCGACCACCTGTTCTCCCATAAGGCCGAGGCCATGGACACCGAGGCTCTGTACGCCTATGTCGCCAACGCGACCGATGACCGTATGTTCATGATCACCGAGCTGTTGCGCCGCGACGGGGACATCGACCGCATCTTCGAGGCGACCAAGATCGACCGCTACTTCCTGCGTAAGTTGCGGCACATCGTCGAGGTGGAGCGTGCCCTGGCGGTCGCGCCGCAGAGCATCGAGGAGTTGGCCGAGGCTAAGCGGTACGGCTTCTCGGATCGTGCCATCGCACGGCTCTGGAACAGCACCGAGCGGGAGGTCACGACCCTCCGCACGGGTGCGGGCATCCGCCCGGTCTACAAGGCCGTGGATTCCTGCGCCGCCGAGTTCGATGCCTACATCCCCTACTACTACTCCACCTACGCCGAGGAGAACGAGGCGACCCCCACCCCCGGCAAGAAGAAGATCATCGTGCTGGGCGCAGGTCCCATCCGTATCGGACAGGGCGTGGAGTTCGACTACTCCACCGTCCATGCCGTCCAGACCATCAAGAAGTCCGGCTATGAGGCCATCATCATCAACAACAACCCCGAGACTGTCTCCACCGACTACACCACGGCGGACAAGCTCTACTTCGAGCCGCTGGCAGTCGAGGATGTCATGAACATCATCGAGCTGGAAAAGCCGGATGGTGTCATCGCCTCGCTGGGCGGTCAGACCGCCATCAACCTGGCGGCACCTCTGGCCGAGCGCGGGGTCAAGATCATCGGCACCGACTGCGAGGCCATCGAGCGCGCCGAGAACCGCGACGTGTTCGAGAAGCTCCTGCAGGAGCTGTCCATCCCCGAGCCGCGCGGACAGGCTGTCACCAAGACCGAGGACGGCGTGCGGGTCGCGGCGGAGATCGGCTACCCCGTGCTGGTGCGCCCCTCCTTCGTGCTGGGCGGTCGTGCCATGCAGATCGTTGCCAATGAGGAGGGGCTCCGCCACTACCTCAAGACCGCCGTGGAGATCGACGAGGACAAGCCCGTGCTGGTGGATAAGTACATCGTCGGCAAGGAGGTCGAGGTGGATGCGATCTGCGACGGGCAGGACGTGTTCGTGCCCGGTATCATGGAGCTGGTGGAGCGCACCGGTATCCACAGCGGCGACAGCATCAGCGTCTACCCGCCCTTCAGCATCTCGGATAAGGTCAAGGGCATCATCCTGCAGTATACCAAGCGGCTGGGATTGGCCATCGGTATCAAGGGATTGTTTAATATTCAATTCATTGTGGACAAGAACAATGAGGTCTTTATCATCGAGGTCAACCCTCGCTCCTCCCGTACCGTCCCGTTCCTCTCCAAGGCGACCGGCTACAGCTTAGCCGACATCGCCACCGAGGTCATCCTGGGCAAGACCTTGAAGGAGCAGGGCATCTTTACCATCTACGCAGACGAGAAGAAGCGGCACTACGTCAAGGTACCCGTGTTCTCTTTCAGTAAGATCACCGGTGTGGATGCCTCCCTCTCGCCCGAAATGAAGTCCACGGGTGAGGCCATCGGCTATGACGACAAGATCAACCGCGCCCTCTACAAGGCACTGCAGGCCTCCGGCATGAAGCTGCACAACTACGGCACGGTGTTCGTGACGGTCTGTGACAAGGATAAGGAGGAGGCTCTGCCCCTCGTTCGTCGGTTCTATAACCTCGGCTTCAACATCGAGGCGACCGAGGGCACGGCAAAATTCCTGAAGAAGAACGGCATCCGTACCCGCATCCTGCGTAAGATCGGGGAAGGCTCTACCGATATTCAGGATGCCCTGCGGCAGGGGCACATCACCTATGTCGTCAACACCGGCAACATAGCCGTGGCGGGACAGGACAGCGACGGCTACCGCATCCGCCAGATCGCGACCGAGAACAACATCACCATGTTCACCTCTCTGGACACCGTGCGCGTCCTTCTGGACGTGCTGGAGGAGACCACCTTCGCCGTCTCCACCATCGACTCGTAAGGAGGAGCCATGAAGCAAGTCATCTACACCCTTACCGAGAATATCCCGCTGGCGCAGAATATATTCCGTATGCGCCTGACGGGGGACAACTCGGCCATCACGACCCCCGGCCAGTTCGTTAACCTCAAGATCGACGGCTGTTACCTGCGCCGCCCGATCTCGGTCTGCGACTGCCGCGGAGAGGAGCTGACCCTCATCTACAAGGTGGTGGGAAAGGGAACCGAGATCATGTCAAAGCTGCCGACCGGCAGTCAGCTGGACACCCTGGCAGGCCTGGGCAACGGCTTTACGGTCAGTCGGGGCGGGGAAGCCCCCCTCCTGATCGGGGGCGGGGTCGGGGTACCGCCGCTCTACTGGCTCTGCCGTGAGCTGGTGGCCTCCGGGGCAAGACCTACCGTGGTGCTGGGCTTCAATTCGGCGGCGGATGTCTTCTATACGCGAGAGTTTGAGGAGCTGGGCGCGCGCGTCCTGCTTGCCACCGCCGACGGCAGTGTCGGGACGCGGGGCTTCGTGACGGATGTCGTGGGGGACTTGGATTATACCTACTTCTACTCCTGCGGTCCCGAGCCTATGTTCCGCGCACTGGACAAGGTGCTGACTACCTCCGGGGAATACAGCTTTGAGTCCCGCATGGGGTGCGGCTTCGGTGCCTGCATGGGGTGCTCCTGCAAGACTAAATACGGCAATAAGCGCATCTGCAAGGACGGCCCCGTCCTGACACGCGAGGAGGTGATCTGGTGAGCGACGGTATCAACACGCGGGTCACGCTGTCGGGCTGGGAGCTGGACAATCCCATCATCCCCGCCAGCGGAACCTTCGGCTACGGCAAGGAGTTTGCCGAGCTGTACGACATCAACATACTGGGCAGCTTCTCCTTCAAGGGCACGACGGTGGAGCCGCGCTTCGGCAACCCCCTGCCGCGCATAGCGGAGGCAGAGGCCGGCATCGTCAACTCCATCGGTCTGCAGAATCCGGGACTTGAGCACGTCGTGACCCACGAGCTGCCCGAGATGAAGCAGTTCTTCCGCAAGAAGGTGGTCGCCAACATCGGCGGCTCCTGCATCGAGGATTACGTCACGTTGGCCGAGCGGTTAAGCGAGGAGGAGCAGGTGGGACTGCTGGAGGTCAACATCAGCTGTCCCAACGTGCGCCACGGCGGCATGGCCATGGGCACCTCCCCCGAGCTGGCTGCCGAGGTCACCCGCGCGGTCAAAGCGGTGGCAAAAAAGCCCGTATACATGAAGCTGTCCCCCAACGTGACCGACATCACCGCCATCGCGGTGGCCTGCGCCGAGGCGGGTGCCGACGGCATCAGCCTGATCAACACCCTGAGTGGTATGCGTATCGACCTCGGGAGACGGAAGCCCATCATCGCCAACAAGATCGCGGGCTATGCGGGACCTGCCTTGTTCCCGGTCGCGCTGGCTATGGTCTATCGGGTATACGAGGCGGTCAAGCTGCCTATCATCGGTATGGGCGGCGTGAGCACGGCGGAGGATGCCGTGGAGATGATGATGGCGGGTGCCACCGCCGTAGGGGTGGGGGCGGCCAACCTGATCGACCCCTACGCTTCCAAAAAGATCGTGGAGGCACTGCCTGCCGTCATGGCAAAGTATCGGATACAAAATCTAACGGATATAATAGGAGCGGCACATCATGATTGAGAGCAACAAGAATCAGGATCAGAAGGTCATCATCGCGCTGGACTTTGACAGCGCGGAGAAGGTATACGCATTCCTGGATCGATTCGGCGAGCGGAGCCTGTTCGTCAAGATCGGCATGGAGCTGTTCTATGCCGTGGGACCCGACATCGTGCGGCAGATCAAGGCACGGGGACACAAGATCTTCCTCGACCTGAAGCTGCATGACATCCCCAACACCGTCAAGAAGGCCATGCACGTGCTCTCCGGGCTGGACGTGGATATGTGCAACCTCCACGCCGCAGGCAGCAAGGAGATGATGACGGCGGCACTGGAGGGGCTGACCCGTGAGGACGGCACCCGCCCGCTCCTGATCGCCGTGACCCAGCTGACCAGCACCGACGAGCGCGCCCTGCATGAGGAGCTGCTCATCGACCACCCCATGGAGGAGGTCGTGATGTCCTATGCCGCCCTGGCGGCATCCGCCGGGCTGGACGGCGTGGTCTGCTCCCCCCGCGAGGCCGGTGCTGTCCACGCACGGTGCGGGGAGAAGTTCCTGACCGTGACCCCCGGTGTCCGCTTTGCGGACGGGGATAAGGGCGACCAGAAGCGGGTCATGACCCCCGCCGAGGCGCACCGCATCGGCTCGGACTACATCGTCGTCGGCCGTCCCATCACCGCCGCCTCCGACCCCGTCGCCGCCTATGAGCGGTGCGTTCGGGAGTTCGCGGGAGAGTGAGGACGCGAGGGGACGCGTTGGGGGACTTCTTGAAAGAAGTTTCCCAAACTCCTCAAGAACTTTCCCGAAAACAAGTGATATATTTATAATGTTTACAGGAGAATAAGATCATGGAGAACATCAATCAGCAGGTAGCCGTAGCCAAAGCGCTTTTGTCGATACAGGCCGTCTTTTTCCGTCCGGATCAGCCCTTCACCTGGGCAAGCGGGATCAAGAGCCCGGTCTACTGCGACAACCGCCTGATCCTGACCGCGCCGCAGGTGCGGACACTGGTGGAGTCGGCTATTGCCGACACAGTCAAGCGGGAGTACCCCGAGGCCGAGGTGCTGATGGGTACCTCTACGGCGGGTATCGCCCACGCCGCCATTGCCGCCGAGATGATGGGCATCCCGATGGGCTATGTCCGCTCCGGCGCGAAGGATCACGGCAGACAGAACCAGATCGAGGGTCGCCTGGAGAAGGGGCAGAAGGTGGTCGTGGTGGAGGATCTGATCTCCACGGGCGGCAGTGTGCTGGAGGTCGTGGATGTCCTGCGGCAGGCAGGTGCCGAGGTGCTGGGCATCGTCAGCATCTTCACCTACGGCATGGCCAAGGGTCTTGCTCGGCTGGAGGCGGCCAACGTTCGCAATGTCAGCCTGACGAATTTCGATACCATCGCCCGCGTGGCAGGCGAGGAGGGCTATATCAAGCCCGAGGACATCAAGCGGCTGATCGCGTTCCGCGACAACCCCTCGGACGAGAGCTGGATCGGCGCGTGACCCGCTGAGGGGAGTGTCAAGCATATGAAGAATCTGGTGGATATCCTCGACCTGTCGGTCAAGGAGCTGGACGAACTGATGGACACGGCGGAGGACATCGCCGCCCATCCCGAGAAATATGAGGATGCACTCAAGCACCGCACCCTGGCGACCCTGTTCTTTGAGCCGTCCACCCGCACGCGACTGAGCTTTGAGTCGGCCATGCTGTCTCTGGGCGGCAATGTCATCGGCTTTTCCAACGCCGCCTCCAGCTCGACCTCCAAGGGCGAGACGCTGGCGGATACCATAGCGGTGGTGTCGGGCTATGCCGACGTCATCGCCATGCGCCACCCCAAGGAGGGCGCGGCGGCGGTCGCTTGTGCCCACGCCTATATCCCGGTCATCAACGCGGGGGACGGCGGGCATTACCACCCGACCCAGACCTTAGCCGACCTCCTGACCATCCGTCGGGAGCGCGGACGGCTGGATCATCTGACGGTGGGTGTGTGCGGAGACCTCAAGTACGGGCGCACGGTACACTCCCTGTTGGCGGCCATGGCACGTTACACCGGTGTGGAGGTGGTGCTCATCTCGCCCGAGGAGCTGGATCTGCCGCAGTTCGTGCTGGAGGGTACCCTCAAGGCACAGCATATTCCGTACCGCGTCAGCCGCTCGCTGGAGGCTGTCATCGGGGAGCTGGACGTGCTCTACATGACCCGTATCCAGCAGGAGCGGTTCTCCGACCGCGATACATACGAGCGGTTGAAGGATGTATACATTCTGGACGAGGAGAAGATGAAGGGTGCCAAGCCCGACACCATCATCCTGCACCCCCTGCCGCGGGTCAACGAGATCTCTCCGCGGCTGGACAGCGACCCCCGCGCCTGCTATTTCCGCCAGACCGTCAACGGCAAGCTGATGCGTATGGCACTCATCCTCAAGCTGCTGTCCGAGCGGGATGTGCCGGACGTGGATCGCAGACAGGGCGAGCCGGTCGAGGGCGCGTACCACTGCGAGAACCCCCACTGCATCCTGACCACCGAGCGGGGGCTGGAGCCTCGCTTCTATCGGGATGCCGCAGGCACGGTGCACTGCGCCCACTGTGACGCGGCCGTGCGGTAGGATCATGTTTCTCCCTGACCCCCCTTCAAGGACTTTTCATAATTTAGTATTGTCGAGGAAAGGTTAACCACAGCACTATCACTCGTATACCGCCCATGTGGGGTCCCTGCCCCACAGTGTATTCAGAAATAGATTTTTTTACTATCGGCTATTTTCCCCAATAATCAATAAGGAGAATTACTATCATGAATAAGTGGATACAGAATACCGATGCGTGCTTAGAGAAGCACGACCCTGCGGTCGCCGCCGCCGTGCGGGCAGAGTTTGCCCGTGAGCAGGACGGGCTGGAATTGATCGCTTCCGAGAACGTCGTCTCCGAGGCGGTACTGGCCGCCGCCGGCAGTGTCCTGACCAACAAGTACGCCGAGGGCTACCCCGCGCACCGCTACTACGGCGGTTGCGCTTGCGTGGACGTGGTGGAGGATCTCGCCATCGAGCGCGCCAAGGAGCTGTTCGGCGCGGCGTATGCCAACGTCCAGCCCCACTCCGGCTCGCAGGCCAACACCGCCGTGTATGTCGCACTCCTGCAGGCGGGGGACACGGTCATGGGTATGAGCCTCGCCGACGGCGGTCACCTGACCCACGGCAGTCCGGTCAACCTGTCGGGTCTGTACTACCGTTTCGTCTCCTACGGTGTGGACCCGATCACCCACCGCATCGACTACGACAAGCTGGAGGCACAGGCGCGCGAGGTGCGCCCCAAGCTGCTGGTGGCGGGGGCATCTGCCTACCCGCGCGTGATCGACTTTGCGCGGCTGGCAGACATCGCCCACAGCGTCGGTGCCCTGCTGATGGTGGACATGGCGCACATCGCGGGTCTGGTCGCCGCAGGGGAGCACCCCTCTCCGCTGCCCTATGCCGACGTGGTCACCACCACCACCCACAAGACCCTGCGCGGCCCGCGCGGCGGCCTGATCCTGACCAACAACGAGGACATCGCCAAGAAGATCAATAAGGCCATCTTCCCCGGCATCCAGGGAGGCCCCCTGGAGCACATCATCGCCGCCAAAGCGGTCTGCTTCGGCGAGGCTCTGCAGCCTGCCTTCCGCGCGTACCAGCATCAGATCATCCTCAATGCCCGCGCACTGGCGGATGCCCTGCTGAAGGAAGGCTTTGATCTGGTATCGGGCGGTACCGACAACCACCTGATGCTGGTGGATCTGCGCCCGATGGGTGTGACCGGCAAGGAGATGGAGCATCGGCTGGATGAGGTGCACATCACGGTCAACAAGAATGCCATCCCGAACGACCCCGAGAAGCCCTTCGTGACCTCGGGCATCCGTGTCGGCACCCCCGCCGTCACCACGCGCGGTCTGAACGAGGCCGACATGGTCACCATTGCGCATCTGATCAAGCTGACCGCCACGGATTTTGAGAACAGCGCCGAGGACTGCCGCCGCGCGGTTGCCGAGCTGTGCCGCAAGTACCCGCTGTACTCCTGAGGGGGCATGACGGTATGAGAGCTTACGAACGCTTTCTAAATTATGTCCGCGTCCACACCACCAGCGATGAGGAGAGCACGACCGTCCCCTCTACGGCCTGCCAGCTTCGCTTAGCCGAGCAACTGCGGGACGAGCTGATCTCGCTGGGGGTCTCGGATGTCCGCCTCACGGATACCGGTTATGTGTACGGTACCATTCCCGCCTCGGCGGGCTATGAGGATCGCCCCGCGCTGGGGCTGATCGCCCATATGGACACCGCACCGGATTTTTCCGGCGAGGGGGTCTCCCCGCGCTTGATCCCGCTGTACGACGGCGGGGAGGTGGTGCTGGGGGAGAGCGGTCGGGTGCTGTCCCCGACCATGTTCCCGCACCTGCCGACCCTGGCGGGGCGCACCCTCATCGTGACCGACGGCACCACCCTCTTAGGCGGTGACGACAAGGCGGGCATCGCCGAGATCATGACCGCCGCCGAGACCCTGCTCCGCGAGGATCTCCCGCACGGGAAGGTCTGCATCGGCTTTACCCCCGACGAGGAGATCGGGCGCGGTCCGGATGCCTTTGATGTCCCCGGCTTCGGCGCAGATTTCGCCTACACGGTGGATGGCGGCACCGAGGGGAGCATCGAGTACGAGAACTTCAACGCCGCCGGCGCGACCTTCTCGGTCAAGGGGGTCAATGTCCACCCCGGCTCGGCCAAGGATGTGATGATCAACGCCGCACTGGTCGCCATGGAGATCAATGCCCGTCTGCCTGCCGAGGAGATCCCCGCCCACACCGAGGGCTATGAGGGCTTCTTCCACCTGACGGATATGCGCGGGGATGTGGAATCGGCGGAGCTGAAATACATCATCCGCGACCACGATGCGGCAAGCTTTGCGGAGCGGTTGGCTCTGCTGGAGCGAGTTGCCGCCGAGGTGAACCTCTGCTACGGCGCGGGCACCGTGACCCTGACCGTCAAGGAGCAGTACCGCAACATGGCGGAGATGGTCGCGCCGCATATGCACCTGATCCGCAACGCGGAGAAGGCCGCCGAGGCGGTCGGTGTCAAGGCGGATATACACCCCATTCGGGGCGGTACCGACGGGGCACGGTTGTCCTTCATGGGGCTGCCCTGTCCGAATCTCGGCACGGCGGACTACGCCTGCCACGGGCCCTTTGAGCACATCACGGTCGAGGGTATGGACACCCAGACTGCTATCCTGCTGGAGCTGGTACGGCTCTACGCGGAGGAGATGATCTGACATTTTTTGGATGGGGGAGAGGCTTCCTGTACGAGGAAAGCCCTTCCCCGTGTCCCGTTTTGGACGGATTCCTTTTTTTCGGCATAATATCCTCTTGACATATGCCGAAAAAACAGGTATAATAGAAGGAAATTGGTTATTGCGGGGCATGGGAGCACGTCGAATGGCTCCCGCACTCCGTGGGAAGGTGGTAACGATATATGAAGAAGAACACCAACTGGATGCTTGCCGTCATTCTGGCGGCCATGCTGACGGTGACGGCGGCAACGGCCGGTTGCTCAAATGATCCGGGGACGACCGACGGCACGGCATCCGCGACCGAGGCTGTCACCGATACGGCGACCGATCCTGCAACCGATACATCTGCGACCGAGACAGATACCTCTGTCCCCGGCTCGCAGGAGACCTCTGCCGCGACCGACACCGAGTCGGTCACCACGGCGGGAGACCCCGGCGTGGTCGAGCCGGTGGAGAATGATGAGCCCCTCCTGCTGATCTTTGACGACGACTACCGCGCCAAAGTCACGGTATTGGAGGAGCGGGAGATCACCATCCTGACCTCCAGCAGCAGCATCACCATCCGCGGGGAGGGTAGCTTTACCGTCCGCTACGAGGGCGAGAACGGCACCGAGACGGCCGCCCCCGAGAACGGCGAGCTGACCATCGCCAGCACCGCCGCGCCTCACGCCGGCATGGTGCTGATCATCTCCTCCGAGAGTCGGATCGAGCTGGACTTCAGCCTGAATTTCGATCTGGGACATGAGAACAATCCTCACATCATTGCCCCCGAGGGCGCGACCACCATCTCCTTTAAGAAGGAGACCTCGGTGCGTATTCAGACCGCCGGCTGGTATTCCTTTGACAATGACCGCATCGATGTGACCAACTACGTCCCCGATGAGGCGGGGCGGGTGTTCCTGCCCGTGGGTGTCCACGGCCTCAGCTTCATGGACGGGGGAGACATCACCCTGACCCTGACCCTGGAGGAGGTGCCCGACGGCTACAGCACCGAGACCCCCGCGATCATTGCGAACCTGGATGATCCGATATCCCTGAAGCTGTACTCCGGCGCGATCCTCTATTACAGCTTCACCGCACCCGAGACCGGTATGTACACCGTGGCGATGGGGGCTGAGGGCAAGAGTGTCAACTGCCGCTTTACCACCAGCCTTGACGGCTACACGCTCCAATACGGCCGCTACTACGACGGCGAGGAGTGGCTGACCTGCGAGGGCGGTCGGACATCCACCGTGTTTTTGGCGGCGGGACAGACCGTCATTCTGGCGGTGGACTACTCCTTGGGCGAGAACCTGGTCGGAAACGACGACGTCGCCGTCGTGATCAGTGCCGCCGGTATGGCGGACGTGACCGATGTGACCGAGCTGGGGGACAACATCGAGGGCAACCTTGCGGCAGGCGGACAGGTCTTCTACCGCTTTACAGCCTCCGAAAAGGGCATATATACCGTTAATCTGGGAGCCGGTGCTACCAACAAGGCCTCCCATTTCACCACCGATCTGGATGCCGGCAGCTCCTATGCCTACGGGGAGATCAAGAGAATGTCCCTGGAGGCGGGACAGACGGTCTATGTCATCGTGTCGGCTGACGGCGACACGGCGGGACGGGTATCAGTCCAGGTCAATCGCCTGACCGACGAGCCTCTGCCTGCCGAGGGCTGGATGACCGGTACCTACGAGGGAGGTGGCATGACCCTGATCTTGGATCGGGATGCCAAGAGCGTCTCCATGGGCGCGCAGACCGGCATCAAACTGAACTACCTGGACGGCGAGGGGAGCTTCTCGGTCGAGATCGGCGGGGAGAGCATGAATTACCTCCTCCGCCTGTCCGAGGACGGAACGAACCTCATCGTGACCTACTACAAGGAGGATCAGCCGAAGGAGATCACCCTGATCTATCAGGCACCGGTGGATCCGGTCGCCATTGAAAAGTGGGAGGGCGTGTACGCCTCGGAGACCGGCATCGGCGGCGTGACCGAGTTGACCATCTACCCCGAGGGCAGCGGTCTGTTCGGCTATGACCGCTTCGTCATGGGCGAAAATGGAACCAAGTACAACAGCGAGCGCAACATCCTGCAGTGGAGCGGACGCGCGATCCTCAAGATCGAGTCCCTGAATGAGCAGGGCAAGGTCACGGCCATCTCCGTGACGGTCGGCGGGGAGACGGTGGTCTATACCCTGACCGACAAGGCCGCCGTGCGTCTGCCGGATGCACTCCCGATCGAGAACGGCAGCACCTACATCAGCAGTGAGGGCTACACCCTCCAGTTCAGCGGCAGCTACCAGATGCTCAACTCTGCGGCCTTTACCATCATCGGGCACCCGGACGAGGCGACCTACCTCATCGCGGGCTATGACCCGGATATGGAGCCGACCATCTTCAAGCTGGTCTTTGACGGCACCGAGCGAGTCACGGTCTATGCCGAGAGCGGTGAGCAGGTGGCGGCACTGGAGCTGTATGTTCCCTTGCCGATCCCCGATCTGAAGGCAGACGGCTCGGTGGAGGACACCTCGGTCAGGGATTCCTACTACATCGCCTACCTGCGGATCCCGGCTGACGGCTGGTATACCTTCTGCACGACCGAAGAAGTCACCCTGTACACCAACTGTACGCGGGATGAGCAGCCTACGGTCGCCGAGTGGAGCGACCGCGTGACGTTCGAATCCGGAAGCAAGGTGCTCTTCTTTGAAAAGGGAGCCGTGGTCGGATTTGGCGGCGGGCAGGTGACGGCGACCTACAGTACCGAGAAGCCCTCGGCGCCGCTCGGCTCTGCGGACTACAATCCCTTCATCGCGGAGGGACAACTGTATGATGCGGGCTGGCTGACTACCACCGATGTGATCTATGTGCAGTTTACCGCACCTGAGGCGGGCAGCTACCAGATCGGCGCAGACTTTGACAAGATCCACCTCTCCATCAACGGCGAGGAGTACGGTAAGTATTACGACGACGACCTTTGGGCGTATGTCGAGTGCGAGAGCGGAACCGTCTGCACCCTGACGCTGGAGGCGGGGGAGACCGTCGTGGTCGCCCTGAACCGCCTGTCCCGCGTGTGGGACACCCCGGATGCCATCAAGCTGGGCTTTGCCCCCGAGGGACAGCTGGATAAGCTGTTGGGACTTTCGGGCGGTGAGGAGGCCTCCTTCGATGCCTCTCAGCAGGGAACCTACTCCGGCTTCTACGATAGGGAGCAGGTCACCCTGATCATTCGCGGGGATTCCATCGAAATCACCTATTTCTACGATAGCAACTGGGACGGCACCAACGATACCACCGCGACCCTGACCGGTATCAAGCCGCTCTTTGACGGTACCTACTACACCGCCCGTGTGGAGATCGCGGAAATGGAGTGGAATGTCTCCTTCTACTTTGAGGACGGCAAGGTGCAGTTCTCGGTGGAGGGTGAGGAGTACTTTACCCTGAGCGTCGGCGGTGGTGAGCAGGTCGGCGGTGAGGATTACTTCACCGAGGAGCAGAAGGGCACGTATTCCAACGGCACCATCCAACTGACCATCCATGAGGATGGCTCGGTGAGCTACGATGACGGCGAGGGCAACAGCGTGGAGCGCGTCTTCCCGACCTTCGGGCGCGGTGCGTATATCTTCAAGTGCAACGGCCAGAATGTCATCTTCCAGATGGCAGAGGACGGCAGCATCTCCCTGCGTAAAGACGGCGTGTTGATCACCCTGCCCAAACTATTCAAGTAAAGATCATTCCTGCGTCTCGGCGCGGGAACGGATGATCGTGTCAAGCGGTCATCCCCCGGCATCAATGAGTTCGAGGGTCACCCCCTCGACTCGTTGATGCGTTTGGCATTTTTAAGAAAGGTTCGCAGATCATGGCAGATCAGAACAATTTTGGAAAATTCAGGAGACGGGCGCGGCGGGATCGCTGTATCAAGAGCGGCATCGTGGGTGCCTCGGCGGCGGCTCTGGCGGTAGGCGGGATCCTGCTGGCCTCCAAGTGGTTCGGCTTCCCGACGGCATACTGCGCCGCAGGGCTGGTCGCCTTACCCTTGGGGGTGCTGGTCGCGGTGCTCCTTTTGCGGATGAGCGACAGGCGGCTGGCACGGCGCATGGATGACGAGCTGGCACTGAACGAGCGGGTGCAGACCATGCTGTCCTTCGCGGACAGCAACGAGTGCATCCCTCAGTTGCAGCGCGCGGATACCGAGGCGCGACTGGCGGCCATTTCGACGAAACAGCTGGCTTTCTCGGGGCTCTGGCTGTATATCCTGTTGCCGTTGCTGACGGCGGCACTGCTGGTGGGTGCTATCCTGGTTCCCGCCCGTGCCGAAAATCGCCCGACACCTGCCCCCGACGGAGGGGAGACCGAGACCCAGTCCCCGCCGCGTGAGATCACCGACTGGGAGTGGAAGGCTCTGGACGAGCTGATCGCGTATGTACAGGCATCCGGCGCGGATGCCGAGATCATGAAGCCTCGCACCGTCACCGCGCTGGAGAACCTGCGGACACTGTTGCAGAACGGCGTGTCCGAGGAGAGCTTCCCGAGCATAGTCGGCGTGACCGTCACCGAGATCAACAACAGCGAGGTGGATGCCAACGCAAGCCCCGAGCTGTCGGATCGGCAGAAGGAGATCAACTCCGAGCTGGCGCGGTATACCGTCACCAAGCTGTACGAGATATTCGGCTTGATACAGAAAGAGGAGCCGAACGATCCCGAGCAGGGCGAGGAGGAGAAGAAGGATCCGAATCAGAGCTGGAACGGAACCGGTGACGTGGTCATGGGTGCCGACGAGAAGCTGTTCGACGCGGATCAGGGCTATGTGTCCTACCCGGATGTCATCAATTCCTACTACGGGGAGATCAACAAGGCCTTCCGCGAGGGCGCACTCTCCGAGGAGGAGTGGTATGATTTTATCATGACTTACTTTAAGTACCTGTACGGCACCGAGCAGGAGTAAGCCGCAAATAAAAACCAATTCCAATAATCAAATAAGGATGGATCAGTCATGGAGCAGAATCAAAAGGTGCTCGCTTTCAGCGAGAGAGTCACGAGAGTCAAGGAAGAGTTGAAGAAGGACGTCGTCGGCATGAACGATGTCGTGGAGAACGTCATCATTGCCATCATTGCGGGCGGCAATGTCCTCTTAGAGGGTGTGCCCGGTGTCGGCAAGACCCGTCTGGTGCGGTCGCTGGGCTGTGCCATGAGCCTGCCCTTCTCCCGCATTCAGTTCACCCCCGACCTGATGCCGGCGGATGTGACCGGTACCAACGTCATCGAGAAGGATGCGGACGGTCGGATGCAGACCTCCTTCCGCAAGGGTCCCATCTTTGCCAACCTGGTGCTGGCGGATGAGATCAACCGTGCGACCCCCAAGACCCAGTCGGCCATGCTGGAGGTCATGCAGGAGCACAAGGTGACGGTCGCCAACGCGACCTACCCCATTTCTGAGCCGTTCTTCGTGCTGGCGACCCAGAACCCCGTGGAGCAGGACGGTACCTACCCCCTGCCCGAGGCGCAGATGGATCGCTTCATTTTCAAGCTGCTGGTGGAGTTCCCCTCCAAGCAGGAGCTGGCGGACATCGTCAACATGACGCAGGTCACGCTGGCCGAGACGGCAAGCCCTGTCCTGAACGGCGAGGAGATACTGGAGATGCGGGAGCTGGCCAAGTCGGTGCCGGTCATCCCCGAGGTGCTGGCCTACGCCGTGGGTCTGGTCACCAACACCCACCCCGAGCTGAAGGATGCCCCCGAGACCACTAAGAAATATGTCAAGTACGGCGCATCCCCCCGTGCGGCACAGGCACTCATCACCTGCGCTAAGGTTCGTGCGCTCATTCGCGGGAGCTTCAATGTCTCCTACGAGGACATCGACGCGCTGGCCTGCCCCGTCCTGCGTCACCGCATCAAGGTGACCTACGCCGCCCTCAACGACGGCCTGTCTGTGGATGACGTGATCGGCAAGCTGGTCGCCGATACTCGCAAGCAGTATAAGTAAGCCGTCATGGCATATGCGATCAACGAGGCGTTCCTCAGCCGTCTGGAGCGGTTGCAGACCGTCTTAAAGAACAATTGCGCCGGTAACTTCGGCGGCAACCACAAGAGCCGCCTGTTCGGCTCCTCCTGCGAGTTTGCAGACCATCGGGATTACCAGCCGGGGGACGATGTGACCAAGATCGACTGGAATATCTACGGCCGAACCGAGACCCTGTCCCTCAAGCGGTATTTGGACGAGCGACAGCTACATACCCGTATCTACATCGACATCAGCCGATCCATGGACTTCGAGGAGGGGCGCAAGTCCGCCCTCGCACTGGAGATCGCGGCAACGGTCGCCTACCTCTCGGTCTGCGAACTGGATCGCGTGTCGATCTCTACCGTGCAGGAGAGCCATGTGGAGGAGATCATCTCGGGCATGACGGGCAGGGAACAGTTCTTCCGTCAGATCGGGCGGCTGAACGACATCACCTTCGGCGGGGATTGCATGATCTCGGAGGGACTGTTGCCCACCAAGGTCGGCTACGGAGACGGCCTGACGGTCATCATTTCCGACTTCCTGACCGACCACGACTACGAGACCGCCATCGACCTGCTGGTGGACAAGAAGCGTGACCTGCTCTGTATCCAGACCCTGACCACCGCCGAGATCAACCCGCAGATACGCGGCAAGAACCACCTGTTCGATGCCGAGGACTCAAGTCGCCACTACCGCAAGAAGATCGACCGCGACGTCATCGCCGCCTATCGGGAGGCGGTGAAGTATGTGGAGGATCGTCTGCGTAACTACTGTAACGCCCGTGGGGCATCCTACCTGCTGGCGACCGATCAGAAACCTGTCGATCAGCTGTTCTTCGAGCAGATGACCGAGGTGGGAGTGTTGAAATGAGCTTTACCTATCCATTAGGCCTTTTGGGATTGATCGGGATACCCGTCCTGATCATCCTGTATATCATCAAGAGCCACTACGTCGAGCAGACGGTCGCCTCGGTCTACCTCTGGCAGCTGAGCGAGCGGTTCTTGAAAAAGAAGAAGCGTCTGCGCTTCGGCGGCCTGCTCTGCCTCCTTCTGGAGATACTGGCGGTGGCGGCCATCTCGCTGACCATCGCGGGGCCGCGCTTCGTCCTGCCGGATGCGGCGCAGGATTACTGCTTCGTGCTGGACGCCTCCGGGAGCATGACCGCCGATTGCGGCGGGGTCAGCCGCTTTGAGGCGGGCAAGGAGCGGATCCGAGAGATCATCGCCGGCTCGGAGAACGGCAGTACCTACTCCCTCATCGTGGCGGGGGACTCCACTTTCGAGGCCTTCTCGGCTACCGATGATCGGGAGGCGGCGGTCGCCATGCTGGACTCTCTGTCCTGCAGCTGGAGCACCGGTAACTGCGCCGACGCATTGTCGGTCGCGCAGGCCTACTATACCGTCGAGCACTCCCCCGTGACCTACTTGGTCACGGATAAGCCCTACGAGACCGAGCATATCGAGCTGATCAATATGGCTCCTACGGAGGAGAACTATGCCTTCGTGTCCTACCGCGCCTCCCGCCTCCTGACCGAGGAGGGCAGACTGCCGCAGATCACCGTGTCGGGGGAGGTCATCTCCTACGATCGGGAGGCCGAGATCACCGTGGAGCTGTACCTGGACGGGAATCTGTGCGGCGAGACGACCGTGTCGGCTGCCAAATTGACCCCGACCCCCTTTGAGATCACGGCGGATGTGGTCTCCTACTCGGATGCGCGGGTGGTCATCACCAATCCCGACAGCCAGACGGCTGACAACGAGGGTGTCCTTTACAGCCGCGGCGAGACCGAGAACAACAAGACCCTTTTGGTCAGTGACGCGCCGTCCTATCTGGAATTTCTGCTCAAGTCCTCGGGTAAGACCTCGGTGGAGGTGGTGCCCTCGGGTCTGTACGCTCAGAACAAGGAGGCCTACACCGGCTACGGGCTGTACATATTCGACAGCTTTACCGACCCGGGGAAGCTGCCGGATACCCTGCCCACGGGGGCGACCATCTGGTTCTTTAACCTGAAGAAGAGCATCCCCGGAACAGGTTTCGGCTTCCGCGAGGTGGTGGAGGCTGAGGGAACCCTGGGCAGTGGCGAGGACGAGCGGGACAACCGCTTTGAGCCGAGCTACACCACATCGACGGCATCCTCTGCCAAAAAGATGACCGAGGGGATGATCAAACAGCAGATCAGCGTCAAGAAGTACGCTCGCTATGTGCCCAGCCGCAGCTTCACCACGCTGTTGAGTCAGGGCAGCGACAGCCTGATCTTCTTGGGCAACAACGAGAACGGCGACCGTCAGGTGGCCTTCTCCTTTGACCTGCATGACTCGGATCTGCCGCTCATGGCAGATTTCCTGATCCTGATGGATCATCTGCTGGAGTATTCCTTCCCCACCGTGCTGGAGGAGACCCTCTTTACGGTCGGGGATGAGGTGACGGTCAACGTGCCGGCCGGCTGTACCGACCTGCTCCTGACTGCCCCCTCCGGGAAGATCACCTACCCGGACTTCTCCTCCAATGTGTCGGAGAGCCTGCTGGAGGAGGCCGGCTCCTACACCCTGACAGCTACCGTCGGCGGTCGTGAGCAGGTCTACCGCCTGTTCGTCCGTCTGCCGGGGGAGGAGAGCTATGCCGTCGCGGACGGGATCCTGGCTCTGGAGCCGCAGTCCGACTCGGTGGCGGTGGACGGCTTTTACGATAAGCTGATCTTCTATTTCATCATTCTTGCCGTGGCCTTTGTGCTGGATTGGGGGGTATATTGCTATGAACAATATCAGCTTCGCTGATCCCCGCCTGCTCTGGGTCGGCCTGCCCCTCTTGCTCTTGGTGCTGGTTCCGTTCCTCATCTCGGTGCGTAAGGGCAACCGCAACCTGCATAATGTCGGCGGCTTCTGCTGTCACTTGATCATCGTCATCGCCGCTACGCTGGCCTTTGCGGGTCTGCGCTACGATGCCATGATCACCGAGACCAATGTTTATGTGTTGGCCGATGTGTCCCATTCCTCAAGCAACAATCTGGATGTGCTGGACGGATATATCCGCGACGTGGAGGATCAGCTCCCCCGTAACTCTCGCATGGGGGTGATCGCCTTCGGGCGGAATTATCGGATGCTCTCGGATCTGGGCGAGGAGCTCGTCAGCGTGCGGACGGCCTTTGAGTCCGTGAATGGGCTTGCCCCCGTGGATGACAGCGCGACCGACATTGCCTCCGCCCTGCGCTACGCGGGCAACCTCTTTGAGGAGGACGTGATCAAGCGGGTCGTCATCATCACCGACGGCAACGAGACCGACAAGGACGGCAAGCTCCCCGCGCTGACGGCAAAGCTGGCGGACGAGGGGGTCTATGTGGATGTCGTCTACCTGAACAACAACATCGCGGAGGATGTCCGCGAGCTTCAGATGACCGATGTCTCCTATGTCGGCTCGACCTTTGTGGGTCGTGAGGAGACAGCCGATCTGACCATCCAAAGCAACAATCCCACCCCGACTCGGGTCTACATTGACGTGACCTGCGGCGGTAAGACCGTCAGTTACGCCGAGACCCTCTATAAGGGGCAGAACCCTGTCTCGGTGCCGCTGGCTACCGAGGAGATCGGAACTTATGAATACGCTGTCACGGTGCGACCGGACAAGGCAGAGGACGACAGCTCCCCGTACAACAACACCTGCCTGTTCACCCAGACCGTCTCGGGCAAGGTGCGGGTGTTGTTCTTGGGCGGCAGTTACGAGGATTGTGCCGCCGGGCGGGACATCTACGGCACCGAGGATGTGACCTACATCATGGAGCCGGACGAGGTTCCCTTCACGGTCGAGGCTCTGTGCGCCTACGACGAGATCGTGCTGTGCAACTTCGACGTGCGGCAGATGCTGAGCCGTCAGCAGTTCGTGGCCAATCTGGACACGGTGGTCTCCAAGTTCGGCAAGACCCTGACGACCTACGGCAACACCTTCGTGCAGGAGATACAGGCGGCAGAACCCTCTGCCGACGGAAGCCTCGGCGAGGATTACGAAATTCTCAAGGAGCTGGGCGGAATGCTGCCGGTCACGATGGGTAACCCGGATCAGGATGGCCGACTGGTTGTATTGCTGCTGGACATCTCCACCAGTATGAACTTCGTCAGCCGATTGGCGGTGGCGCGCGCCTCTGCCGCTAAGCTCATGGAGTCCCTCAATGAGAACGACACCGTCATGCTGATCGGTTATGCGGGAGACATCCGTATCCTGCACGCGGCCACCTACCTCAACGACAAGGGGCGCGAGGAGGTGCTGGATGCCATCAGCAGCTACCAGCCCCGCAACGGCACCCTTCTGGAGGATGCCATGCGCTACGCTCGCGACGAGATCGCGGTGCAACGCTTCCACCATCGGGAGCTGATCATCATCTCGGACGGGCTGTTCCACTCGGACAGCGAGCAGGATTGCATGAAGCTGGCCGAGCAGATGTCGGAGAACAATGTGGTCATCTCGGCACTGGGTATCTACCCGACCGACGATAACGCCGCGCCCTTTTTGCGGAATCTTGTGGAGAACCGTAACGCCAACGGCAAGGGCTACTATAAGAGCATCATGAGCGAGAGCGACGTGGACTATGTGCTGGGCGAGGTGGCCGAGCGGCTGACCGAGGTCTGCATCGAGGGGGACAACTATGTCCTGACTCTGCGGAGACCGCAGGACGATGTGCTGGCGGGAGTCGGCTCCCTGCCTGCCATCCAGGGCTTCTGGTACAGCGACAATAAGGTCGGTGCGACCTCGGTGGTCACGGCGAAGTATTATCGGGATAAGCTCTACTCGCTGGATGTGCCGATCTACTCCTACTGGAGCTACGGCAATGGGCGGGTCGCCTGCTTCCTCTCGGATATATCCGCCTCCTCAACTTGGTTGCAGACCTGGCGCACCGACAACGAGAAGACCTTCTTCGCCAATATCCGCGGCAGTATGCTGCCGGATGAGCGCATCGAGTCCCCCTTCATTCTGGAGGTCGAGGCGGTCGGCAATATCGCGCAGGTGTCGGTCACAATGGATTCCTTCCACAAGGATGCCAAGCTGACCATGACCCTGACCGCCCCCGACGGCACTGTCACGACCCAGGTCATGACCTTTGACTCTCAGAAGTATGTCTGCAGCTTTGATGCGCGGGAGGAAGGAAGATACAGCCTGCATCTGGTCTGCGACTACGGTCTCTCCCACTACGAGGAGGATCGCGGGTTTGCCATCTCCTACTACCCCGAGTACGACAGCTTTGCCCCGTGTCAGGTCGCGTCGCTCTACCGCGCCGTGAACCAAAAGGGCGAGGTGTCTCTGGACGGCAAGCTCAAGATGGACAACTCGGATGCGGCGACCCGCACCTATACATTTGATTTCCGCATCCCGCTGATGACGGCGTGCGTGGTGCTGTTCGTACTGAGCATCATCATCCGCCTGATCCGCTGGAAGGACATCCGATCCCTCTTTGTCCATGTACGCCCGCGGGGCGAGCGGAGGTCGTGACGGTATGGGCGCATACACACGGAAAGGGTATGGAAATACCATGAAAAGAAGCATCATGACGGCACTGATCTGCCTCCTTCTGGCTTCGGTGCTGTGCACGGGCTGTGGTCTGGGCAGTTATCAGGATCATCCCGGAGCGGTGGGCGGTACCGGCTCGGCCTCCTCGGCGACGGAGCACGAAAGTTCGGCGCAGACTTCTCCGGACATGGAGCCGATCGGCTCCACCTCCGAGGGGGAGAGCACGATCGAGCCGCCCGTGGCGGGGGATCAGCCCTATACCGTCTCGCTGTTTTATCAGAATCAGCCCTTCGACCCCGGCGACAACATCGTCGAGGTGATCTGGCGTGGCGAGACCGCCAACGCCGTCGCGGCGGTGGACGGAAACGGACAGGCGAGTGCCGGTGTCCTGGACGGCGACTTTGACGTGTACCTCTCGGGTCTGCCGGAGGCCTACAGCTACAACCCCAATATCTACCGCGCGACCGGGGATGACCGCCATGTGGACATCATCCTGACCTCGGTGACCCAGCCGGTGCGGGGGAGCGGCGACGGCCTCTACCAGTCACAGGGGTGCTACGTGCTCAACTATCAGGGCACCTACCGCGTGACCTGCAAGCCGGGGGAGTTCAAGTACTTTGAGTACCAGCCTCCCGTGGCGGGACGGTACACCGTGGAGACCTGGGTCAACGTCTATGACGACGAGATCAACCCCGTGATGGAGATCTACAGGGGGAGCGTTGCCTTCAAGCAGTGGAACGAGACGCGGGACACCGGCGGCACGGCACTGAGCGGCGGCTTCACCAAGAACGTCAAATACGAGATCGCCATGCAGAATGTGGGACCCTGCTATACCTTCGGTATCACGGCCTACGCCAAGAATCAGCTTGAGGAGGATGCCTATGTAACGGTGGATTTCGCCATCACCTACGACGGCCCCTGCGAGAGCGGAAGCAACTACACCGAGGCCATCAACGCCGAGGAGGCCAACATGATCCCCAAGACCCGGGACACCGACGAGGCCTTCCACTATGCGGACATGGGCACCCATCTGTTCGATGGACGGTGCTACCGCTATGACGGCGACAGCGCACTCTGGCGGGTATACGACGAGGAACGCTACGCCGACAACGACGGCTGGGGTCCCTACCTGTGCGTGATCCTGGACGGGGTGATCCCCGGCTACTCCATCACGAGCCTATACGAGGCCGATCGGGTGCAGGGGTCGTGGAACAACTACTTGACCCTGCGAACCTGGGATGAGGAGCGGCAGAGTTATGTCACCCACGATTATGTGGATTTCATCAAGGTATCCTATAAGGCCAAGTGCAACAGCGACGGGATCTGCTACGTGACCAACGAGATGAAGGAGTTCTTGCAGCTGTACGCCAAGAATTACAACCTGTGGACCGACGGCATCTGCCCCGGTGAGGGCACGCCCGAGGAGCACGGCTATAGCGCGACCGAGGAGGATATGTGGCTCTTTGCCTGCGGGTTCTATGAGGACGGCAGATAGTTTATCGTTTCGGGAAGGAATGTTCATAAGTATGATGAAAAACAAGAGAATACGGTATGCGGCGGTCGGAGTGCTCTGCCTTCTGGCGACTCTCTTGATGACTCTCTGCACCGCTTGCGGGGGCACGGGAGAGGACGCGCCGGAGCGCATCGAGGTCTCCGGCTATCGGGACAGCTTTTATGTGGGGGATACCTTTGAGACCGGTCCCGACTTCAAGGTCGAGGCGGTCTACGCGGACGGCACACGCCGAGATGTGACTGCCGAGGCCGTGGTCACGCAGGAGAAGGGCATGGACATGAACCTCTCCGGCGACTACATGATCACGGTGTCCTTCGGTGGCGAGAAGTGCATGTACACCGTGTATGTCAATGCCTCTGAGCCGACCCTCCAAAAGCTGACGGCGGATGTCAGCGCGGCCAAGACGGCCTACTCGCTGGGGGACACCTTCTCGACCGAGGGGCTGAAGCTGGTGGCGACCTACCGTAACGAGCAGGGCGCACTCAGCGAGCAACCGGTTGCGAGTCTGGCGGGCTATACCGTCACCGTGACCGACCCGAACGGCAACCCCGCGACGGGCGGCTTCTCGGATGTGGGAACCTACACCGTCACGGTCGCCAAGGGAGAGGTCACGACCTCCTTTGAGATCACCGTCGGGGTAGACCTCTCCACGGTGCGCGGGGCAGTGCTGGCCGCCATATACGGTCGAGCATCGGTCAATGGCGGCAGTATGGCCATCACCGATACCATCCAGGGCTCGATCACCTCGGAGTTCACCTATGCCTTCGGGGATAACTACACCTACATATCGACCGGGGGTGGTGAGCGTCACTACAGCCTGGACGAGAAGGGAACTCTGGTACCGGTGGTGCTGGAGGGTGGCTCGGTCATCCCGGATGCCACCAGCCTGCCGGAGGCCATGAACGGCGTTCCGATCAGCCTGTGGTGGCATGAGAACACCGAGTACGGCATCGAGGCTGCCATCCGGAATATGTATACCCGCGCCGCCGATGACCCCAACGGGGACTACACCGAGACGGTGGATGCGGCAGGGCGCACCTATACCTTCTCCTTCGGCTACGTCATGGAGCGCATTACCGCCGTGGAGGGGGATGACTACTACTTCGTCAACACCGTGTCCTTCACGCTGGACGAGAACTGTGCCGTGGTCTCGGCGACCCTGTCCCAGACCCAGTACATCAACTATGCCAGCGATCCGGAGGATCCGCACTTTGTGGTGGACGAGGCGGGACACGCGACCCTGACCGACTCCGCAGAGCAGTCCTCCCGGGTTGACATCACGGCGAGCCAGACGGTCGGCGAGCGAACGGCGGTGAACCCCTACGGCAAGGATAGCCTGACCGTAGAGAGCTTTGAGCTGATGTACGACGGCAAGCCGCTGGGCGAGGAGGAAGTGATCTTTGGTAACGCGGGCATGGATATCACCATCCGTATCACCAATATCCTGCCCGAGACCGCTGA
Source organism: uncultured Clostridium sp. (assembly GCA_964463245.1). Classification (GTDB taxonomy): domain Bacteria; phylum Bacillota; class Clostridia; order Oscillospirales; family CAG-272; genus CAMEON01. Next base: position 46,482 of record CAYXBU010000006.1, read on the forward strand.
CCTGACGGTGGATTCCCTGTACTACTCCGACGGCATCGGAAAGCCGGAGAAGACCATCTTCGTGGGCACCGGCTTTACGGCACATCGCACCTCGGGCAAGCCCAATATCATCAACATCCACCTGTCCAACGGCGGCGAGTGGGAGCTGGTGCTCAGCACCGAGAAATTCACGCGGCGGGTCAAACTCAGCGTGGTCGGCGCACCGCCCACCTCCCTGACCACCGAGGTCTACCATGCGGCGTTCGGATCCTTCTCCAAGGGCACGAGCGTGACCCCCATGGTCGGCTCGACGGTGTATTTCCGCGCCAACCCCAACCAGTATGCGAACGCCGGCTACACCGTGGCGGTCACGGGTGGGGATGCCTCGGCGGTCACCCTGACCGAGGCCGAGATCGGTGGTGTCAAGTGCTGGAGTTTTACCGCCTCGGCGGCGGGAAAGTATGATCTGCTCATGACCTCGACGGCCGCCAAGGATGTGACCTGTCAGTTGAGCCTGGATGTGGTGGATATCCCCGACCTCGGCGAGATGCTGGACGGTGTGTACACCGTGACCGACACCGAGGGCAATGCCTACCGCCTGACCTTTGAGAAGGGGACGAGCGGCGAGACCGTGAGCGGTACTCTGACCATCCTGTTCACCCCTGCCGACGGCAAGGCCGTGACCCAGACCCTGAAGTATACCGCCAACGGCAGTGACCTGACCCTGGCACTGGAGCCGATCTCGGGCGACGAGCTGGGCGTGGCACTCAAGGTCAACTCCGAGGGAAAGCTGGTGCTGGAGGATCGCTACGGCGTGATCTACGCACCGGAGCGCGCCCAAATATAGAAAATTATTCCCCCTGTGTGCGGATGGCTCCGCACACAGGGGGAATTGCTGTTTATACAAGGGTTCAGTCCTTCGGGGCGTTCGGCAGCTCCACCCCCGTGACCGTATAGTCCTCGGCCTCAACGGCGGCACGGAGAGCCTCGACGGGGAGCGGCGCATTCGTGAAGATTACGCGGGCGGTGCCCTCCGTGTGGCTGACTACCGCATCGGACACCCCCGAGAGGCGGCAGAGAGCCGCCTTGACCGCCGCCTCGCAGTGGGTGCACATCATGCCCTCGATATGCAGGACAGCCACGGCTTGGGGGGCGGCGGTCTGCGGAGCCGTCTGCGGAACTTCCTGCGAAGCTGTCTGCGGCGCGACTTTGGACGATTTTCCGTGGAGTCGGCAGAAATTGAGCCGCAGGGCATTGGTCACGACACAGAAGCTGGACAGGCTCATGGCGGCGGCACCGAACATGGGATCCAGTGTCAGCCCCAGGGGGATGAATACCCCCGCCGCGATGGGGATGCAGATAGCGTTATAGAAGAACGCCCAGAACAGGTTCTCGCGGATGTTACGCAGTGTGGAGCGACCCAGCCGCACGGCGGCGGGCACATCCGACAGGCGACTGTTGACCAGCACCACATCGGCGGCATCGATGGCGACGTCGGTGCCCGCCCCGATGGCTATGCCCAGATCGGCACGGGTCAGCGCGGGGGCGTCGTTGATGCCGTCCCCGACCATGGCGACCTTGCCCTTGCGGGACAGCTCCCGTACCACCTGCTCCTTGCCGTCCGGCAGGACACCCGCGATGACATGGCGGTCGTCCAGCCCGGCCTGCCGCCCGACGGCACGCGCCGTGCGGGGGTTGTCGCCTGTCAGCATGACCACCTCCAGCCCCATCTCATTCAGGGCACGAATGGCGGCGGGGCTGTCGGCCTTGATGCCGTCTGCCACGCAGATGCACCCTAAGAGGCGGTTCCCTTTGGCAAAGAACAGGGGGGTCTTGCCCTCGTCCGCCAAGGCCTCGACACGGGCGGTGACCTCCGCCCACGCGGTGGCGGAGACTTCCTCGCCCAGCCGCTCCTTCATCAGGTTCAGGTTGCCGCCGAGCAGGGTCTCGCCGTCAGCGGCGCGGGCGGTCAGACCGTGCCCGGGGAGAGCCGAGAAATCCGTTGGAGCGGGGGCGGTGATGCCTCGCCGCGCTCCCTCCTCCCGCACGGCGCGGGCAAGCGGGTGCTCGCTCTGTTGCTCCAGCGACAGCGCGTGTCGGAGTAGCTCCTCCTCGGAGACCTCCAGCGGCAGGATGTCAGTCACGCGGGGCATACCCTCGGTGACGGTTCCGGTCTTGTCCAGCACGACCGTGGTGATGCGCCCCGCCTGTTCCAGTGCGGCGGCGGTCTTGAACAGGATGCCGTTCCGCGCTCCCACGCCGCTGCCCACCATGATGGCGACCGGGGTGGCGAGTCCCAGCGCGCAGGGACAGCTGATGACCAGCACCGAGATGCCCCGCGCCAGCGCAAAGCCCGCATCCTGTCGGATCAGCATCCAGACAAGGAAGGTCAGGCAGGCAAGCCCCATGACCACCGGGACGAAGATGCCGGACACGCGGTCGGCGATCTTGGCGATGGGAGCCTTGGTGGCGGCGGCATCACTGACCATGCGGATGATCTGAGAGAGGGTGGTGTCCTGCCCGACTCGCGTGGCGCGACAGGTCAAGAAGCCGGATTGGTTGACGGTACCGGCGGATACGCTCTCGCCGGGGGTCTTGTCCACCGGCAGGCTCTCCCCGGTCAAGGCCGCCTCGTTGACGGCGCTGTTGCCGGACTCCACGACCCCATCCACCGGGATGCTCTCGCCGGGACGGACAATAAAGCGATCCCCCGCCGTGACCTGCTCGATGGGGAGTGTGACCTCCTGCCCATCCCGCAGGATGGTCGCGGTCTTGGGAGAGAGCTTCATCAAGCTGCGCAGGGCATCTGTGGTCTTGCCCTTGGAGCGCGCCTCCAGGGTCTTTCCGACCGTGATGAGGGTCACGATCATGGCGGCCGACTCAAAGTAGAATTGCATCATCCAGGACTCCACGGCGGCGTGATCCCCCCGCGCCATGGCATCGGTCATGGCGAACAGGGCGAACAGGCTCCAGAGGAAGGCCGCCGACGACCCCAGCGCGACCAGCGTGTCCATGTTGGGGGCGCGGTGCCACAGAGCCGTGTAGCCGCTGATGAAGAACCTTCGGTTGATGAGCAGGATGATGACGGTCAGGGTCAGCTGGATCAGCCCGAGGCCGATGTGGTTGTTTGCCAGCCGCGACGGGAGCGGCCAGCCCCACATCATGTGCCCCATGGAGACATACATGAGAAGGAGCAGGAAGCCGACCGACCAGCACAGCCGCCGCAGGAGACGTGGGGTCTCGCGGTCGGCAAGGGCATCCTCCTCGGCGGGCGGGGCGGTCTGCACGGTGGATGCGGGGGCATCCTTGAGGGATGCGCCGTAGCCCGCCGCCGTCACGGCGGTGATCACGGCCTCGGGGGTGACATCCCCCTCCACGCCCATGGAGTTGGTCAGCAGGCTGACGGCGCAGGATGTGACCCCCGGCAGGGCGGAGACGGCCTTCTCCACGCGGGCGGAGCAGGCGGCACAGCTCATGCCGGTCACACGGTATTGTTGCATAGGGGCAGATTCCTCCTCTTTCGGTGGCGGTTTCCTATTCCTACTTTTTTAGTAGGAATACACTATGGTACGATTATACAGGAAAGACAGAGTTTTGTCAATAGGAAGAAGCGAAATTATTCCAAAAAGCCCTTGAAAAAGGGAACGTTTTGTGCTATAATAGATGATGAATATTTGTTGGAAAACGGCACTGCGGGGAGAAGCCCGATGATCGGAGCCGTTATATCAGGTCATGGGGAGTGCACCCCGCCCGCATATATCATGATCCACAGCAGGAGGAGATCGGGGTTCAGCCTTGGCAGCTCGTAAATCCGCCATGCCGACCGAGTCGAAGTGAGACCCTCCCGCGCAATGAAGAAAGGAAAGGATACAGGTATGTCTATCAAGCAAACGAAGACGATGACCTGCAGAGAGAAGCAGCCTGCAACGGAAGGAGGTCTGCGCCGCATCCTGCCGATTTCGGTGGCAATGCTGGCGGTCATGCTGTTGTTGCTGATCGTGTCCTGCGGGACAACGGGCGGCGGTGTCCAGATGACCCTCCCTCCCGCCGAGACGATGCCATCCCCGGCTACCGAGAGTACCGAGACAGACGAGATTCAGACCGCCTGTGCACACGAGTTTCAGGAAGTGGTGGAGGAGAGAGCGGAGCCGACCTGCCAAGAGGACGGCGAAAAGCACCTCCGTTGTATACATTGCGGCGAGACGGCCACCGAGGTCATCCGATCCATGGGGCATGACCGCGTACAGCTGAGCCTGATCGAGGCGACCTGCGAGGAGGACGGACAGTCCGGCGGCGTGGCCTGCTCGGTCTGTCACGAGATATTGGTGGAGCCGAAGGTCATTCCGGCACTGGGACACACCGAGGTCGTGGATGAGGCGATCCTTCCCACCTGTACAACAGCCGGCGCGACCGAGGGCAAGCATTGCGCGGTCTGCCACAAGATGTTGGTCGCTCAGCAGGAGATACCGGCCGCTCATAGTCCCGAGATCGACCCGGCGGTGCCCGCCTCCTGCGAGAAGGACGGCTTGGCCGAGGGGTCTCACTGCTCGGTCTGCGGAGATGTGCTGGTCGAGCAGAAAGCGGTTCCTGCCACGGGACACAAAGCTGTGATCGATGCGGCGGTCGCCCCCACCTGCACCGAGACCGGCCTAACCGAAGGGAAGCACTGTTCGGTTTGTAACGAGATTCTGGTGGCACAGGACACCATCCCCGCCACGGGACACACCGAAGTCGGTGATCCCGCCAAGGAACCCACCTGTACCGAGACCGGCCTGACCGAGGGCAAGCATTGCTCGGTCTGCGAAGAGGTTCTGGTCGAGCAGGACGAGATCCCCGCAAAGGGACACACCGAGGTCACGGACGAGGCTGTCGAACCCACTTGTACCGAAACCGGCCTGACCGAAGGTAAGCACTGTTCGGTCTGCAGTAAGGTCTTGACGGAGCAGAAACTCATCCCCGCCACGGGGCACACCGAGGTGATCGACCACGGCACACCGGCGACCTGTGAGACCGCCGGCATCACCGACGGGAAGCATTGCTCGGTCTGCGAGAAGGTGTTGACCGAGCAGGTCGAGATACCTGCCACGGGACACACCGAGGAGATCGACCCCGCCGTAGCACCTACCTGTACCGAGCCGGGACTGACCGAAGGCAAGCATTGCTCGACCTGCCAAAAGCTACTGGTCGGACAGCTGCAGATCCCCCCCAAGGGACATACGGAGGTCATTGACGAGGCCATTACTCCCACTTGCGAGGGCATGGGACAGACACAGGGCAGCCATTGCGAGACCTGCCTGAAGGTGCTGACCAAGTGCGAGATTCTGCCCGCTACGGGACACACCCCCGTGACCGACACGGGGCATCCGACCACCTGTACCGAGGATGGCTTGAGTGATGGTTCTCATTGCTCGGTCTGTAACAAGGTGCTGGTTCCGCAGGTGGTAACGCCTGCCCACGGTCACCAACGGGTGGAGGATCCGGCGGAGGAAGCCGACTGCGTGCACGAGGGTAAGACAGCCGGAGCTCATTGCTCCATATGCGGCACGGTATTCATTGAGCAGGATACCATCCCCGCGAAGGGACATACATCCGTGGTCGATGCGGCCGTGGATCCGACCTGTACACAGAGCGGCTTGACGGCGGGCAGTCATTGCTCGGTCTGCGGTGATGTGCTGACCAAGCAGGAGAAGCTGGATCCGCTGGGGCACACCGTGGAGATCGATGCGGCCGTGGAGCCGGGATGCCTGACCCCCGGGCTGACCGAGGGCAGTCACTGCTCGGTCTGCAATGAGATCCTGCTGCGCCAAGGCTACCTTGCACCCCATGGGCACAGAAGTGAGAACGTGGAGAGGCTGGAGCCGACCTGCGATACCCCCGGACATACAAACGGCACCTGCTGCCGTGAGTGCGATCTGACCTTGAGCGGTATCGAGAGTATACCCGCAAAGGGGCACTCTTATGATCCGAACGCATCCTGCACTGAGGATCAGGTCTGCCTGGTCTGCGGCAAGGTGACGCCCTCCCAAAGCGGACACGTCGCTATAGCACTGCCCGGACGTGCCCCGACCTGTACCGAGGACGGATGCACCGAGGGGAGCGTGTGCGCGGTCTGCCATGAGATACTGGTACCGCAGACGGTCATTCCCTCGACCGGTCATAAGGAAGTCACAGACCCGGCCGTAGCCGCGACCTGTACGGCTACCGGATTGACCGAGGGCAAGCATTGCAAGACCTGCGGCGAGATCCTGACAGCCCAACAGCCGGTTCCGATGGCGGAGCATACGCTGGTGACATTGCCGCGCATCGAACCGACCTGTAGCTCCATCGGTATGACCGAGTGTGTATACTGCTCGGCCTGCTCCAAGACCTTTGTATTCCGAGATTATATCCCTGCCAAGGGACACACCCCCGTTACGGATGTCGGGCAAGCACCGACCTGTACCGTGGCCGGCTGGAGCGACGGCTCCCATTGCGAGACTTGCGGGATCACCCTGCAATCCCAGCGATTCCTGCCGGCTACGGGACACACGGTGGTGATCGATGCATCCGAATCCGCTACCTGCGAAAAGGCTGGCAAGACCGAAGGCAAGCATTGCTCGGCCTGCGAGACGGTTCTGGTCGCACAGACGGTCGTCCCTGCTACGGGGCATACCGAGGTGACAGACCCTGCCGTAGCACCCACCTGTACCGAGAGCGGTCTGACCGAGGGCAAGCATTGCTCGGTCTGCCACAAGACCTTGATCGAGCAGACGGAGGTTCCTGCCACGGGACATACCGAGGTGGTAGACCCCGCCGTCGGGGCAACCTGTACCAAGGACGGTAAGACCGAAGGAAAGCACTGCTCGGTCTGCAACGAGGTTCTGGTTGAACAGACAGTTGTGCCCGCCACGGGTCATGACGAGGTGTTCGATGCCGAGAAGCCCGCGACCTGTACCGATACCGGTCTGACCGCCGGGTCTCATTGCTCGGTCTGTCAGGAAGTGTTGTCCGGACGGGATGAAATACCCGCCAAGGG
>CAYXBU010000007.1:0-45465 GCA_964463245.1 uncultured Clostridium sp.
CAGAGCATCATCATTAGAGTTGGAAGGATAACACTTACTTCCCGGTTCTTTTCAAAAAAGTCTTGACAAACCCGCCCGAATATGGTATAATACCTACTCGGACGGATATGACCCATTAGCTCAGGCGGTAGAGCACATGACTTTTAATCATGGTGTCCGGAGTTCGAGTCCCCGATGGGTCACCAATAATCAAGAAAAGCCCCCCGATCTTAAGATCAGGGGGCTTTTCTTGTTCCAGCCGGTCTTCTCACTCGGTGAAGACGACGTCGATCCCGTTGACCTCCGCACCCTCGTCGGCGCGGATCATGACGTACTTGACGCCGTTCAGGATGCGGGTCTCGACCAAGTCGGTCTTGTCGGGGGCTACGCGGATGACCGCGTCGGGGGTGCGTATCTCGAACTTGCGAGTATCCACGAGATTGCGGGGGCTGACCGTCGCGCCCGACCCGAAGCGTTGATCAAACTTTTCCTCGAAGGTGTTGATGCCCTCGTCGGGGACACCGGCGAAGCCCAGCATATCCCGCAGGGCGTACTTGTCCACCACCAGCGGCTCCGGCTCGCGGGAGGCCTTGTGATCCTCCACCGCCTGGCAGATCTGGGCGCGAACCGCCCGCACGACCGGCAGACTGCAGGCCTCCCCCGCCGCCTCGGCCAGCAGATCCTGAAAGCTGTCCTGCTGGGCGGCGGCGGGCATGGGGAGCTTCCCTGCGTGGAAGATCGCGTCGGTCAACTCCTCGTGGCTGTCCTCGATACTGCGGGTATAGTAGAGTGCGCCGTAGAGGTTGGTCGCTCGCTGATCAAAGGCGGGGAACAGGAAGCCCAGCGCGGGGGGAGATACCACCGAGTCGGCGGTGATGTTGCGGAAGCAGTTGTCCCGCACGAAGTAGGACAGCGCGGGCTTGGCCATCTTGACCGGGCAGATGGCGCAGAGGATGTAGCGGAACAGCTCCCCTGCCTCGTCTGTCTTGCCGCCGTCCTTGCGGTAGCCAAAGACATCGTAGCTGTCGTGGCAGAGCAGGATCATGTAGTTGCCCTCCAGAGCCAGCGAGCCGATGACCTTTTGGTAAAAGGCGTGTACGGCTTGGTCATCCGCCAGCGCAGTGTCCCGCAGGGTCATGAGCAGACGGTGCTCCTCCCCGGATTGTACCTGCGTGGTGGAGAAGGCGATGTCCAGAAGGTTGGTGCCGACCTTGCCGGAGAGGGTCTTCTTCAACAGGGTCAGCACCTCCTCTGCCTCGGACTCGGACATCAGCCCCAGGGATTGATCCAGCTCGGAGATGATCTCCCGCTTTTCGTTGACATAGCAGCCACGTATGCGGGATATGCCGCTCTTTTCCGCCTTGTAGCGGCGGCGTATCTCGGATATTTCCTTGTCGTTCATGATCATGACCATGGCTTTCGACTCGGCGAAAGCCTCTTTCTATTCACTTTTTTGACCGCAGGCTTTGCGACATCCTACTCGATTTCGGCGCAATCAGTCGCCACCTCGCCGCAATCGACCGGGTGCAGATGCATCGGTCGTTGGTGCTGATTGGTGTTCTGAAAGAAACCAATGGAGCGACTGCGCACCGCTCGGAGGGGCTGCTCGCTTTCAAAGGAGCAACGCGTTATCGTCAGGTCGCCGTGATAAAAGGGAGCCTGCTCTGTAGCCGTAAAGTCCGGTGTACATTGGATGGTCGCACGCTCGGTAAGGAAGGTCGTGTCCTCCACGGTCATGTTCATCACAGGACCGGATTCAAACCAGAAGTTCATATCGCCCGTGAGCAGGAACGGCAACTCGGTCTTGCAATTCCTTACAACGATCCTACCGCGACTCTGAAATCGACCGTGCGTATTCGCTTTTCCGAAGGAACAATTATCCATGCATACATTCGGGTAAGCGGATAGGTTCTCGATGATATCCCCTTTGTGATGTGATTCGACGGGACGATCTAAGGTGAAGCTCTTTGTGCCGGGAGAGAGGTTGCAGATATCTCGGATCACATATGTTTTTCCGCCCTGCAGGGTCGTGCCTTCATATATGCAGATCTCATCGCCAGTATCAAAGCAACGAAATTCGCTGCTCGCCGAGCCTCCATTATGTACGATGATCCGACTCCCCTCGCCGGACACAAATTGGCAGAAGTTTCCGTGAATGTTGAAAGCATCATCCAGTGTCCCTTCGATCACGCTGTTCTTGAGAACAAAATCCCCGGAGCACGCCACAGCGTGGAGGCCGTCCGCCTCGTTGGAAATCAAGCCATGTGAGCGTTCGTCATAGGTCATCTTCAAACCATCAATACAGACATTGTGTACGTGCTGCAGAAATATACCCATGCCCGGCCCGTTGATGACACGGATGTTCTCCAACGAGAGGTCTCGGCAGGACACGGCATAGACCGACGAATAGCTTCTGTCAGAATGTCCGATAGCGACGATCGAACCCGTAGCATAGACCGGCATATGATCACCATCGTTCTCCAATATGACCTCGTCCTGTTCGATACGAGCGCGCAGTCGAAGGACACTCTTTGCCCACGGCAGACTCTCATCGACCTCGGGGGAATTGCCGAAGATCACCAAGGTCAGTCCCTCGCCTCGGTGCGTATCCTTGTTGAAAGCTTGCAGAAAGCAGACATATCGGCACAGCGAGTGGTTCTCCCAGGTGTCGGCATAGGGGATGAGGTTTCCGTCTTCGGCTTTACAGGGGGTCTTCTCGGAGAGTCTGCCGCGCAGACGGGAGGGAGTGCTCTCCAAGACCTCAAATTCGGTGGTGAAGGAGCGGTCATGCTCGATCACGCAGTTCCGTATCTTGATATTCGCGCAGTTCTCCAGGAAAAACGGCTGTATCTCGCCTTTCAGGAAGAGCGTGTGCCCCTGAAAATCAATGGTGATATTTCGCTTATCCTTCAAGTAGACGGCGAAATTGGATATTTTGCCCGGCTCTTTATCCTTTTGCTCGGATGATGCACTGCACATGGCTCCGCGCACCCGCAAGGAATCCGAGAGGGAAACGCGCACATCGTTGTTGCAGATGTATTCATGGTCACTCTCCGCGTTTCGCAGATCAAATATTTGTTTCATGTATGTACCTCCTCATATTTGCTTGTGTACGCTCTTATACTCGTCGTAGTAGCGATAGTAGGGGCACCGCCCGGTGCGCCCCGCCAGAAATTCGCTCATTTCGTCCTCGTCCAGCGAGACCCGACAGACATAGGCATCCCAGTCCTCGTCGTAGTCGTAGAACTCGCAGTCCTCACAGCGCGGGGCGGGGCGCGTAGTTGAGATCTTTTTCTTGTCTTCCATTGTTTGTACCGTTATCCTTTCGGCTCTTGAGGTAAGATAGCCTGTCCGTGCCGACACAACCCCCGCAGGGGACAGGTGCCGCACTGCGGCGACCGCGCCTGACAGGTGTCCCGCCCGAATTGCACGATGCGGTGGCAGAGATCCGACTGCTCATCGGGCGGGATGAGCGGCGACAGGATGCGCTCGACCTGCGCAGCATCCTTCAGACTCTCGTCGTAGTAGCCCAACCGTCCGCAAATGCGGATGCAGTGGGTGTCGGCGACGATGCCGGGCAGGCCGTACAGGTCTCCCCGCAGGAGATTGGCGATCTTGCGCCCCACACCGGGGAGGGACAGGAGGGTGTCCATGTCCTCGGGGACTCGCCCGCCGTAGTGGGAGTGCAGGATGCCGCAGGTCGCGCGGATGCTCTGCGCCTTGCCGCGGAACAGGCCGCAGGGGCGTATGACTGCCTCGATGTCGGCCTGCGGCGCATCTGCCAGCTCCCCCGGGGTCGGGTAGAGTCGGAACAGCTCACGGCAGACCTCATTGACCCTCGCATCGGTGCACTGCGCCGACAGCCGCGCCATGACCAACAGCCGCCAACCGTTGCGGGCACGCTCCTCGGGGTCGGCTCCGTGCTGACCGCCCCAATCCAGCGCACAGACGGCGGTCGGGTACAGCTCCTTGAGGGCGGCTATGATCTCCCCTGTGGGTGGTGTGTTCGTACTCATATCGGTATCTCCGTTTTTCGGGGAGGGACTTCTCAAAGCCCCTCCCCGCCTTTCTTGTATCGGTTAGCAAGCCTACCGCCGGCGTTACATCCGGCGCACGATGGAGGCGACGATCTTTCCGTTGACGAGCAGGATGCTGTCCCCGTTGCTCACCCCCGCCTCAATGTGCATTCCGGCGACCGTCGCGCTCATGGAAGCCGTCTTGGTGCGCGGACGAGGCATCTCGGCGTAGACCTGACCGTCCACCACCAGCTCCTCGGTCTCCTTGCCGACGCGGCGGTAGAGGAGGGTATGGCCGCTCCAGACCGTCTCGATGAAGACCTTGACCTTCTCGCCTCCGGTCTCGTAGGCAGAACGCAGGATGGGGGAATCCTCCGGGAGATCCTGCTCGGGCGCGGGGACTTCCGTCTCCGACTCGGCGGCGGGAACCTCGGAGGTCTCAGAAGTCTCTACGGCCTCAACGGGCGGTGTTGCAAGAGTGCCGTCGGGGTTGAATCGGAGTTCGGGCGCGGCTGTATCTATGTAGCCGGTATCTCCCTTGGCCTCGGCCTTCTTGACACGGATGCCGTTCTGTACCCCCATGATGAGGTAGTAGATCACATAGGTGTGGAACAGGATGTCCATGATGTAGTACAGATCAAAATTGATCAGCAGCCAGATGCTGTCCAGCGAGAACAGCACCAGTGCGGCGATCATCCAGCCGTAGTGCCGCTTGGAGAATATCCAGCAGAGCAGGTAGGAGACTAAGAGCAGGACGGCGATCACGATGCCGATGACAAGGCAGACCGTGGCGATCTCCGGCGTGATCTCGGTGCCGATCTCGGTCGCCATTTTCTCCGGGTAATGGTAGATAACGGCTCCTATGTACGCGCAGAAGTAGGGGATGAAGGCCGAGAAGAGAAAGTAGCTGCCACTGTTGCAGGCGGTCAGGATGATGTTGATGACCGTAAAGACGATGACCAGCAGGAGGTTGTTGCGTGCGATGCTGACCTTGCCGTTTGCCAGCATCCTCTTGTTCGGGTTGAGGGGAGAAGGGCTTTGATTTTGGTTCTGGTTCTGATCCATGTTGTATACCTCATTCCTTCTCGAATGATTCCCTCTTTGCGGGGAGTGTTACGATCTTCTCCAGCTGCGGCAGGTCGTAGCAGGGGATCAACAGCTCGTAGCTGTCCCCGCTCGGTGCCGTGATCACGATCCCGTGCAGACCGCGCCCCTTGGCCGAGAGCAGGCCGGTGCGCTTGAGGTGGTAGGGCTGGAAGCGACCTGCATCCGGGCGTTGATCGTGCAACCACATATCCACCACGAAGGGGCGGTCGTAGTCCACGCGGAAGCGCAGGGCATCGGTCGGGACACAGAGGGTACAGGAGCCGTCCGAGAGGCACAGCTGATCCCCGCGCCGCCAGACCAGCGTCAAGAGGCTCTGGTAGCGGTCGCGCTTGTCAAGGCTGACCTTTTCCTCGCCCTTGCGGCGGTAGATGAACGGGAACACGTCCATCTCCAGGGCAGTGTCGGGAATGCCCAGCTCCTGCCGTGCCTGCCCCTGAAGCCGTTTCAGCTCCTTCATGGCATCCTCGATGGCGGCGGCGTTCTCGGGGGAGGCATTGCGCTCCTGCCGCTCGCGGTTCTCGGTCTGCATGGTCTTGCGCTGGATGCGGTAGGACCAGCCGACCAGCACCCCGCCCGCGACCAGTGCCGCCAGCAGGACCCACGCGACCCACGCCCGATCTCCCGAGAAGAGCTGATCGCTCCAGACAAAGATCGGGATGATGGCGGTCAGGGTCAGGAGCAGACCCACGCCCAGCTGCCAGCCACCTCCCCCGCCGCGCCGTTTACTTTGCGGGGTCTCGATGGGCTGATCAAAGGCCTCAAAGGCCGTGTCGGAGGCTTTCCGCACGGCGGCCGCCAGCTCGGGGGAGAGGGTCTTGTGATGGAAGGGCGTCTCGTCCAACCGATTGGAATGGGTATCCTCGGTCTGATCAATGGAAAACAGGTTCTTCATGCATGGCTCCTTTCGGGGATCACTCCAGATCCGCGTCCTTGACATACTCCTTGCCGTGCAGGGCAATGAACTCCTTGCGCGCAGGGAGGTCGTCTCCGAGCAGGGTGTCGAAGATGCGTGCGGTCTCCGCGGCATCGGCGGGCGTGACGGCGATCAGCCGCCGTGTGGCGGGGTGCATGGTGGTCTCGGACATCATGGTGGGGGTGTTCTCACCCAGACCCTTGGATCGCTGGAGGGTGTAGCGGGTGTTGCCCAGCTGACTCAATATCTTGGCCTTCTCAAACTCGTCGTAGGCAAAGTAGGTCTTGCTCTTGGTGGTGATCTCAAACAGCGGGGTCTCGGCGATGAAGACCTTTCCCTCCTTCAGAAGGGTCGGCAGGAGCCGATAGAACAGGGTCAGGAGCAGGGTGCGGATCTGGAAGCCGTCCTCATCGGCATCGGTACAGAGGATGATCTTCGCCCAGCGCAGGTTGTTCAGGTCAAAGTCGGCAAGATCGGTCTTGCGCTTACGGTCGTTCAGCTCCACGCCGCAGCCGATCACTCGCAAGAGGTCGGTGATGATGTCGCTCTTGAAGATGCGGTCGTAGTCGGCTTTGAGGCAGTTCAAGGTCTTGCCGCGCACCGGCATGACCGCTTGGAATTCCGGGTCACGCGACAGCTTGACCACCGTCAGAGCCGAATCTCCCTCTACGATGTACAGCTCCCGCCGCGCCACATCCTTGGTGCGGCAGTTGACGAACTTCTCCACGCGGTTGGACATATCCATGACGGGGTTGAGCTTCTTACGCAGGCTGATCTTCTGGGACTCGGCGGTCTCGCGGCTCCGCTTGTTGTTGAGCACCTGAGTGGCAAACTTCTCGGCATCGGTCGGATGCTCGATGAAGTAGATCTCCAGCTGTTCCCGCAGGAAGGCATTCATAGCCTCATAGATGAAGTTGTTGGTGATGGACTTCTTGGTCTGGTTCTCGTAGGAGGTCTGGGTGGAGAAGCTGTTGATGACCATGATGAGGCAGTCCGCCACATCCTGGAAGGTGATCTTGGACTCGTTCTGCTTATACTTCTTGTTGGCCTTGAGGTACTTGTCTATCGTGGAGACGAAGGCCAACTTGACCGCCTTGTCCGGGGAGCCGCCGTACTCCAGAAAGCTGGAGTTGTGGTAGTATTCCAGAATATTCACGGTCGGGGAGGCGGCGAACACGAAGTCGGCCTTGAGCTTGTAGTCCGGCTTGTCCGCGCGGTCGCGGCCGACCGTCTCCAGGTGCCAGGTGGCCTGCGGGATGAGGGTGTTGCCGCCGGTCTGCTCGGTCACATAGTCGGCAATGCCGTTCTGGTAGAAAAAGGACTCCGGTTCAAAACTTCCGTCCTCCTTCTCATAGTACAGGTCAAAGCGCAGTCCCGCGTTGACCACCGCCTGACGGCGCAGGATGTCGGCAAAGAACTCGTGCGGGATGCGGATGTCGGTGAACACCTCCAGGTCGGGTCGCCAGCGCACGACGGTGCCGGTGCGGGCATTCTTCTTGTCCAGCGGCTCCTCGGTCAGCTCTCCGTCCACCTCGCCCTTCTTGAAGGAGATGGTGCGCTTGACCTGCCCCGCGTAGGAGGTAACGGTCATGTACTCCGAGGAGTACTGGGTCGCGCAGGCACCCAGACCGTTCAGACCCAGCGAGTACTCGTAGGCCGAGCCGTCGCTGTTGTTGTCGTACTTGCCGCCGGCATACAGCTCGCAGTAGATCAGATCCCAGTTCCAGCGACCCTCGCGCTCGTTCCAGCCCAGCGGGACACCTCGCCCGTGGTCGTCCACCTCGATGCTGAGGTCGCGGAAATAGGTGATCTTGATGATCGAGCCGTGTCCCTCCCGCGCCTCGTCCACGGCGTTGGAGAGGATCTCGAAGAAGGAGTGCTCGCATCCGTCCAGCCCGTCCGAGCCGAAAATGACCCCGGGACGCTTGCGGACACGGTCGGCTCCCTTGAGGGAGGTGATGCTCTCGTCCCCGTACTCGACGGGGGTGGCTTTTTGCTTCTTGGGGGTGGCGGACTTTGCGGTCGTCTTCTTGTCGGTGTCTATCTGCTTCGGCATGGGTGTACCTACCTTCCGTGTATATATCTATGTCCTGTGCCGCATCGGGGCACAAATCTTCATTATGATTATACCATATCCGCGCACAAATTGCAAGAGCTTTTGCGGCAATTTCCGTTTGCATCGGCGTGCAAATACAGCCATGCACAAAAATTTACATGACCGGTCCCGTGAAATTTCTCTGAACCCGCCAAAAGCACTTGACAAAACCCGGCTCTTTGTGTATAATAAATAATTGACCGCCTTTGTCCTGTGACGGCGGTCTGCTATATTGTTTGAAAGAAGAAAATGGAAAAAGGAGGTGTTATTCATGAATCCTGTTCTTGCAGCAGTTATTTCCGGCGTTGTATGCCTGGCTCTGGGTATCCTCGTCGGTATGATCCTGCGGAAGCTGATGGCAGAGGCCAAGATCGGAACGGCGGAGAAGGAAGTCGAACGATTGAAGGAGGAAGCCGAGCGACTGCGTGAGCGTTCTAAGGAGATCTTAGCCGAGGGGCGCAAGCAGGCCGAGACTCTGAAGAAGGAAGCCGTCTTGGCGGCTCAGGAAGAGAGCCTGAAATTCAAGAATGAGATGGAGCAGGAGATACGCGACCGACGGGCCGAGGTCTCCCGTACCGAGGCTAAACTCAGCAAGCGTGAGGAGACTCTGGAAAAGAAGAGCGATGCCCTGGACAAGAAGAGTGAACAGCTGGACAAGAAGAACGAACAGCTGGATCGCAAGTTGAAGGAGGCCGATGCCGTTCGGGAGAAGGCCGACGAGGTGCTGGCTCAGCACATGACCCGTCTGGAGGAGATCTCCGGCTATACCGCCGAGCAGGCCAAGGCCGAGCTGGTCTCCAAGCTGGAGTCCGAGGTCAAGCACGAGATGGCGCAACGCCTGATCGATCTGGAGAGCCAATTCAAGGAGGAGGCCGACGACCGCGCCTGCCACATCATGGCGCTGGCTATCCAGCGTTGCGCGGGTGACTTCGTGGCGGAATCCACCATTTCCTCGGTGGCATTGCCCAGTGAGGATATGAAGGGTCGTATCATCGGCCGCGAGGGACGGAACATTCAGAAGCTGGAGACCCTGACGGGCGTTGAACTGATCATTGACGATACGCCCGAGGTCATCACCATTTCCGGCTTTGACCCCATCCGCCGCGAGGTGGCGCGCCTGGCTCTGGAGAAGCTCATCGCCGACGGCCGCATCCATCCCACCCGTATCGAGGAGATGGTGGAGAAAGCCAAGAAGGACGTGGACGCCGCCATCAAGCAGGCGGGCGAGAGAGCGACCTTCGAGGTCAACATCCACGGCATCAATCCCGATCTGGTGCGCCTGTTGGGTCGTCTGCGGTATCGGACAAGCTATGGTCAGAACGTCCTGCAACACTCCATCGAGGTCGCCATCCTGGCGGGCATCATGGCCGAGGAGCTGGGTGTGGATGCAACGCTGGCACGCCGTGCGGGTCTGTTGCATGATATCGGTAAGGCTTTCCCCTACGATGTGGAGGGCTCCCATGTGCAGATCGGCGTGAATGCCGCCAAGAAGTACAAGGAGAGCAAGGACGTGATCCATGCCATCGAGGCGCACCATGGCGACGTGGAGCCTCAGACCGTCATTGCCGTGCTGGTGCAGGCGGCGGATGCCATTTCCGCGGCTCGCCCGGGTGCGCGCAGGGAGGACATGGAGAACTACATCAAACGTCTGGAGAAGCTGGAGGAGATTGCCCAGAGTTTCCGCGGTGTCGAGAAGGCATATGCCATTCAGGCGGGGCGCGAGTTGCGCGTGATGGTCAAGCCGGAGGTGGTCAACGACGAGAGCATGGTGCTCATCGCACGACAGATGGCCGAGAAGATCCAGACCGAGGTCAAGTACCCCGGGCAGATCAAGGTCAACCTCATCCGAGAGAGTCGCGCTGTCAGCATTGCCAAGTAGACCACCGGACGCATTTCATAAAGATGCTTCAAAGCCCCTGCGGGTGTTCTGCGGAACCCCCGCGGGGGCTTGCACGTCATAGGCGAGTGCCATGCGACCGTCCGGTGTGAAATGATTTGGATCGATAGTAGATGTTGGGGCTCCTCGAATGATCCGCTATCATGGACGAGTCGCTTCGATCGTGCCGTGAGATGCCGGGAAGGGGGCAGGCGAAATATAGATCTGCCCTGAAAAAAGTTTCCTTCCTATCTTGACAAAATCATCGGAATATGGTAAAATAAAGCCACAAAAGTGGTCACATTGACCAAAAACTTGCGTTCAAAGGAGGACTTACCCCGTGAGAAACGTCTCACAAATGCCCCCGGAACCGACAACCATACCCGAAAGACCGGCCGAAAAAGCAACCAACAAGTCATCCGCCGCCCGCCCCGAGTCCATCCATGCGGGACACCGCAAGCGGATGCGTGAGCGATTCCTGCGGGGGAGCATGGATGACCTGGCACCGCATGAGCTGTTGGAGCTGATCCTTGGGTACGCCGCCCCCCGCATTGATGTCAACCCGCTGGCACACAGGCTGATCAACCGTTTCGGGAGCCTCTCGGGCGTGATGGAGGCCTCCCCGGAGGAGCTGATGGCGGAGGAGGGCATGGGGGAGTGCGCGACCTGCCTTTTGCGCCTGTTCCCCGCCGTGACTCGTCGTTGTGCGATGGATCAGACCGAGAAGATCACGGTGTTCGACACGGTGGATAAGCTGGTCACCTTCCTGCGCCCCCGCTTTACCGGCGTGACCGTGGAGCAGGTGTACCTGATCCTTTTGGATAACGGTATGCATATGATCGGCAGTCATGTGGTCGCGGCGGGGTCGGTCAACTGTTCGGCCGTGACGGTCAGGCATATCGCCGAGTTGTGCCTCTTTTCACACGCCTCCGCCGCCGTGCTGGCGCATAACCACCCGAAGGGGATGGCCGTGCCGTCCGGCGCGGACATCGAGGTGACCCAGCAGATCGAGAGTGCCCTGTCCTTGCTGGGTGTGCCGCTCCTTGAGCACTTGGTCATCACCGAGTTCTCCTTTGCCCCGATCCTGCGCCCCAAACGGGGTATGCGCCGCATCTCCCCCGTGACGGGTCGGGTGGATGCGGGCTTTTATCAGAATTTTTATGGTGCGGGCGAGCAGGAGATGATGTGACTCGACTGTGATCCGTTTCCGTGTGAGTCAGCCAAACAAAGATACCCCGCAGAGAAGCTGTTCGCTTGTCTGCGGGGCTTTTCGATTCATTGTAACCAATCCGTCAGCTCGGACAGTTTCTGTAGGCACACATCCGGCTCGGCGCGTGCGGCGAACTTCCCCAGCCCGATGGCCACCATCCCGGCGCGGCGGGCGGCCTGAATGCCGGCGGGGGCATCCTCCACCACCGCGCAGGCCGACGGTGTTAGCCGCAGGAGGGTAGCCGCTCGCAGAAAGACCTCGGGGTCGGGCTTGGCGGCGGTCAGCATACTGCCGTCCACCACCGCGTCAAAGGCATCCGTCAGCCCGACCTGCTCCAAGATCAGGGGTGCGTTACGGCTGGAGGAGCCGATGGCCAGCCGTATGCCCCGTGCCCGCAGACCCGCCAACAACTCGCGAGTCTCGGGCGGGATATCGGCGGGGGTAAGGGTGGTCAGACTTTGGCGGTACAGGCGGTTCTTCTTCTCGCACAGCGCGTCCCGCTCGGCCTCCGACAGGGCAAGTGTCGGCTTGCCCTCCAAGAGGATGGCTAAGCTCTCGGCGCGGCTGACCCCGCGCAGGCGGGCATTGACCGTGCGGTCAAAGGGAATGCCCAGCTCTCCCGCGATGGCTGCCCATGCGGTAAAGTGCAGCTCGTCGGTGTGCACCAGCACCCCGTCCAGGTCGAAAATGATGCTGCGAATGCGTGGTGATCTCATGGATGCTCCCTCCGGATGTGTGTTTTAGCAGGTCGGTCTGTCCTACTTTTTTGGGATTCAGGTGGTGATCTCGGCCAGCTCCCGCTCGACGGCGGCCACAGCCGCCCTATCCGCACCGAAGAAGGTCAGCGTGGGCAGGAAGCGCAACGGTTTGGTCAGGAAGTCAGGCTCGCCCTCGGTCAGAATGGCGTAGGCGCGGGGTAGATGCCGCCGCAGGATGGCCGCCGCCTGCTGGTCGGCGATGATGTCGTACAGGAGCGGATCCTGCCCGAAGGGGTGGATCAGCCGCGAGAGCGGTCGGGTGTGAAAGCAAAAGCCCTCCCGTACCCCCGCGTAGGTCTGCCCGTCGGGCAGGATGACGGTGGCCTCCACGCCCTGTGGGAGTCGGCCGGACAGGGTACATACCCCGCGCTCGTCTATCTGCCAGTCGGTCTCGATCCGCCCGTGCGGCGACTCAAAGCACAGCCCCGCACGGTGCAGAGCGGCACAGGGGTGCGGTCGGATGCATACCGCCGCAAAGCCCGGCTTGGTCGGGCAAAGTCCCGCGACACGGCTGAACAGGGTCTCGCACACCGAGCCGTAGGCGTAATGGTTGAGCGAGTTCATGCCGCTCCCGCTGAGGTGCCCGTCGGGCAGGACAGAGTTCCAACGCTCCCAGAAGGTCGTGGCTCCGCTGCCCAACTCGTACAGCCAGCCGGGCGGGTCACGGCGGAGCAGGATGCGCCACGCGGCGGCCTCCAAACCGTGATCCAGGAGCACGGGGAGCAGGAACGGCGTGCCGAGAAAGCCGGTCTTCATGACCCACAGATCCCGCTCCAGCCGTTGCTCCAACCCCTTGACTATTTTCTCCCGCGACCGATACAGCCCGAACGCCAGGGTCAGAACATACGCGGTCTGGGTGTCCGCGCAGAGCCGCCCGTTTGGGGAGACATATTCATCCAGAAAGGCTTTCTTGACCCGCGCGACCGCCTGCTCATATCGGGCTTGGTGCGCGGTCTCCCCGATCTGCGCGGCACACGCGGCGGCTACCGACAGGACACGGTAGAGGAACAGGTTGGTGATAAAGTTGTGCTCGGTGCCGCCGTCCCGCGACTGCGGGGTCATGCCGTCCCCCGCCAGCCAATCCCCGAAGGTGAAGCCGCCGCGGATACAGCCGCTTTGAGCCTCCCGCCGCAGGAGCTGCTCGGTGTAGTCCCGCACGAGCGGGAAGTGGCGGGACAGGATCCCCACGTCCCCGTACCGCTCGTACAGGATCCACGGCAGGAGCACGCCCACATCCGCCCATCCGGCTCCTCCCGCGCCCGCCTCCCCCCGCAGAGAGGGGGTATACATGGGCAGGTCGCCCGCGTAGTATCGCAGCTGCTCGATCCGCAGGTCGTACAGGTATTTCTCATACATATCCCGACAATCCGAGAGCCAACACGCCGTCTCGGCGAATATCCAAGCATCCGCTCCCCAGCCCAGCCGCTCGTCTCGCTGTGGGCAGTCGGTCGGGATGTCCATGAAGTTGGAGAGCTGTCCCCGCCGCGCACAGGCGACCAGCTCTTCGAGATCCGCGTGGTCACAGGAAAAGCCCGATTTCATCTCCCCCGCCGAGGACAGCACCACCATCTCCACCTCCAGCCCCGCCAGCGCAGTCTCGTCAAGCCCACTCAGCCGCGCGTACCGAAAGCCGAAATAGGAAAAGAGCGGCTCGACCGTCCGATGCCGACCGTCCCCTGTGATGATGAGGGCGGCTCTGGCTGTTCGCAGGTTGTCCCGACAGAACTCTCCGTCCTGTATATGCTCGCCGTGCTCGACCGTCAGGGTCTGCCCGTGCGGGATGACCCCCGTGATCCGTAGGATACCCGCCGCGTTCGCTCCGAAATCCAGCAGAAAGTCCCCCGAGGGTGTTGGCAGGCGGGTGGGTTGCCGTACCTCGACCGCTCGCACGGGCGCACCGAAGGCAGGCAGACACCGCTCGGGCAGGGAACCCCCGGCGGGGACACAGGGGTAGACCTCCTCGCAGGAGCGGGTGAAGTCCCAGACCTCCCCGTCGTAGATGGATGTCGCGCAGAGAGGGAGCAGGCGGGCTGACCAGCGGGACGGATCGGCGGTGGAGAGCAGGATGCGGCTCCGGCCGACCTTGTCGGTCGCCGTCAGCCGCGCCGCCAGGAGGTACCGATCCCCCCACACGCACCCGTCTCGGGCGGGGGGCTTGTCAATGCCGTATCGCCCCCGATACCAGCCGTCCCCCAGCCACACCGTCAACCGATCCTCCGCACCCGGTCGGAGCAGGTCTGTGACCGTGTAGCGATAGACGCGGACATACGCGCCGTAGTCGTTGCAGCCGGGTGTCAGGTAGTCCTCCCCGACACGCTGACCGTTGAGGTACGCGCGAAACTCTCCTAGCCCCGTTATCTCCAGCACGACCTCCCCCACAGGCTCGTCCCCTGCAGAGAACCTTCCCTCCACTGCGACCGGCGCACGCGGGCAGGTCTCTCTCGGCGTGATCCACTCGGACGGCTTGAATACATTCTCCATCCATTTCCCCCACATTCTTTTTTTCAGTATGCACCGCGCTGAGTGTTTTTATGCCGGTTCTGTGATGGTCGCTTGAAAAATACCATATTTTTAGGGGTACCGTTCGGGTCACGTTTCGAGTATAATGGTAGAGTGATCGGGTCATGGTGCCCGAATGGAAAGGAAGGTTTTGTATGGAACTTATCGTGATCAGCCGAACGCGGCTGAAGATCATGCTGACCGAGCCGGATATGCGCCGCTACGAGCTGTCGGTAGATGCGGACACCTGCGCCGAGGGCAGGGTGCGCGCGTCCCTGCGCCGCCTGTTCGAGGAGGCGTACATCGAGACCGGCTTCGAGACCGAGGGGGCGCGCCTGCTGGTACAGTTGTTCGCCTGTCGGAGCGGGGGCTGTGAGATATTCGTCACCAAGCTGGGAGACCCCGAGGAGGAACAGCCGCTGAGTGCATCTGAGCAGGCTCTCCTGGATCGGGTCTTCCGAGACGACCCGGAGAAGGGAAGCCCGCCGCCCGTGCTCCCCGCCGCGACTCGCCCCTTTGTGCTCCTCGTGGCGGACATGGAGCCTCTGCTGGCGGTCTGTCGGCGGCTGGCGGATCTGGGCTATCGGCAGGACAGCCGCGCTTACATAGTGGAAGATGGGAGCTACTGCTTACTTTTATCGGTGCCCGATACGGGGCTTTTGCGGCTCCCGACGGCCTATGCGTTCCTGCGCGAGTACGGCGAGGAGGCCGACGCCGCCCACATGGGAGCCTACCTCGCGGAGCACGGGCAGACCCTGTGCGCGGAGGAAGCGGTGCAGAGGCTGGGGGAGCTGCGGTAGGCAGAGGATCCTGCCGATCTATGTGCGGAAGTACACTTTTTTTCTGATTTTTGTCTGTTTTTTTCGAAAAACCGGCGTTTGATTAGGATAAATGACGAATTTTCACTTTTTCGGAAAAGCTATTGCATTTTTCTCCCGTTTCTGTTACAATATAACCGATTTTGCGGGCAGTATGCACGCCGACTGACTATGCGCTTACCCACGTCGGGCACACCGACGCTT
Source organism: uncultured Clostridium sp. (assembly GCA_964463245.1). Taxonomy (GTDB): domain Bacteria; phylum Bacillota; class Clostridia; order Oscillospirales; family CAG-272; genus CAMEON01. The sequence continues at coordinate 15,476 of CAYXBU010000007.1, forward strand.
GCAGAAACGCAGAACCCTTCGTCAGCGGCGTGACGGGAAACGCGCAAAAAATTTATGTGTAGCCCCAAAGGAGACTTTATGCGACATGGAAAATCAGGTTCTCATTCGTCTGCTCGGGGTATCCAAGGCGTTTGACGGCGAGACGGTCCTCGACAATGTCAGCCTTGATATCCACGACAAGGAGTTCATCACGCTCCTCGGGCCGTCAGGGTGCGGCAAGACCACCACGCTTCGGATCATCGGAGGCTTTGAGACTCCGGATGCGGGCGAGGTGTATTTTGATGGGAAGAAGATCAACGACCTTCCCCCTTACAAGCGTCTGGTCAACACGGTGTTCCAGAAATACGCGCTGTTTCCCCACCTCAACGTATACGAAAACGTGGCCTTCGGTCTGCGCTTGAAGAAGCTCCCCGAGGCCGAGATCAAGACCCGCGTGCAGGAGATGCTCGCGCTGGTCAACCTCAAGGGCTTTGAGCACCGCCATGTGACCACCCTCTCGGGCGGTCAGCAGCAGCGGGTCGCCATCGCCCGCGCACTGGTCAACCAGCCCCGCGTCCTGCTTCTGGACGAGCCACTGGGGGCACTGGATCTGAAGCTCCGCAAGGATATGCAGAACGAGCTGAAGAAGATCCAGCGCAAGACCGGCATCACCTTCATCTATGTCACCCACGATCAGGAGGAGGCTCTCTCCATGTCGGATACCGTGGTGGTCATGGCGGAGGGGCGCATCCAGCAGATCGGCACCCCCGTGGATATCTACAACGAGCCGGTCAACGCCTTCGTGGCGGACTTCATCGGGGAGTCCAATATCCTGGACGGCATCATGGAGGCCGACTACAAGGTGACGTTTTCGGGTCACAGCTTTGATTGCGTGGACAAGGGCTTTGCCAAGGGCGAGACGGTGGACGTCGTCGTGCGCCCGGAGGACGTGGACGTCGTGCCGGTGGAGCGGGGTATGCTGACCGGTAAGGTATTCTCGGTCACCTTCAAGGGGGACTACTACGAGATCATCGTGGATGTCGCGGGCTTCAAGTGGATGCTGGAGACCTCGGACTATGTCGGCGTGGATCAGCTCATCGGCCTGCACATCGAGCCGGAGGCCATCCATGTCATGAAACGCTCCAAGTTCTCGGATACCTTCGGTGACTACTCCACCTTCTCGGAGGAGATGGATCACCTGTCCGATGTGACCGAGGAGGGCGAGGAAGCATGACCAATACGGGAAAGGCTCCCGGGCACAACCGCCCGGGCGGTGTTTCGCTGTTCCAGCGACTGGCGGCGGCACCGCACATGGTCTGGGCGATCCTGTTCATCGTCGCCCCCATGATCTTCGTGGCGTACTTCGCCTTCACCGACCAAAACGGCAACTTCACGCTGGAGAACATCACGGCTCTGGGGCAGTACAGCCACACCTTCGTGCTCTCCATCGCTTTCGCACTCATCGCCACGGTCATCTGCCTTCTGATAGGCTACCCGCTGGCTTACTTCATGTCCCGCACCACCCCCCGCACCCGCAAGGTGCTCATGGTGCTCATCATGCTCCCCATGTGGTGCAACCTGCTCATCCGCACCTATGCCCTCATGGCTCTGCTGGACAACGGGGGACTGCTCAACTCGTTTCTGGAGTCCATCGGTCTGCCCAAGCTGTCCATCGTGGGCACCAACTTCGGGGTCATCCTCGGCATGATCTATGACTTTCTGCCCTACATGGTGCTGCCCATCTTTACCGTCATGACCAAGATGGACAAGCGGTATATCGAGGCCGCCCATGACCTCGGCTGCAACAACATCCAGACCATGTTCCGCGTGGTCATCCCCATGACGGTCTCGGGTGTCGTGTCCGGCGTGACCATGGTGTTCGTGCCCTCCATCTCCACCTTCTACATCTCCCAGAAGCTGGGGGCAGGGAAGATCGACTTAGTGGGGGACACCATCGAGCGGCTGTTCCAGAACACCGCTACCTACAACGTCGGTGCGATCATGTCGCTGGTCATGATGATCCTGATCATCGCATCGGTGTGCATCATGAACCGCTTTACCGACGGTGACGAGGGGGGGATGGTCATATGAAGGTGCTGTCCCGTATCTACATGGGGTTGATCTTCTTCCTCCTGTATATCCCCATCATCGTCCTGATGGTCTTTTCCTTCAACGAGGGCGGGAGCCTGTCGGAGTTCACCGGCGTGTCCCTGACCTGGTACCGTGAGCTGTTCGCCGACGACGAGGCACTGACCTCCCTGCGCAATTCCCTTGTGCTGGCGGTCTGCGCGGGTCTGATCGCCACGATCATCGGTACCTTTGCCGCTCTGGGTCTGCACCATATGCGCTCCCGCTGGCTGCGTGGCGCGGTGACCACCGTGACCAATATCCCCATGATGAACCCGGATATCGTCACGGGTGTCTCCATGATGCTCTTGTTCGTGGCGGCGGCGACCATCCTCAAGACCTCCACGACCTTCGGCTTCGGCACCCTGCTGATCGCCCATGTGACCTTTGACCTGCCCTATGTCATCCTGTCGGTCATGCCGCGCTTCAAGACACTGGACAAGTCGCTGTCCGAGGCGGCGCAGGATCTCGGCTGTACCCCCTCGCGGGCGTTCTTCTTAGTCGAGCTGCCCGAGATCCTGCCCGGCATCGTGTCGGGGCTCATGATGTCCTTCACCCTCTCGCTGGATGACTTCGTGATCTCCCACTTTGTCAGCTCCCCCGACTTCCAGACCCTGCCGCTCTACGTCTACAACCAGACCGCGCATGACGTCAAGTTCAGTATGTACGCGCTCTGCGCCCTGATCGTGGTCATCATCCTGGCAGTCCTGCTGGTGGTGAATTTCGCCGGCTCCTTCAAGTCGGCGCGCAAACGCAAGCAAGGAGGTGTCCGCGCATGAAAATGAGAAATATGTCGTTTCTGCGCCGCTTGGTCGCCGCCGGCTTGGCTATGCTCTGCCTTGTGGGATGCGCCCTGCCGCTCTTCTCCTGCGCGGAGGTCGGCGGCAAGACCACGACCCTCTACGTGTACAACTGGGGCGAGTATATGTCGGACGGCTCGGAGGGCACACTGGATGCCAACGAGGCATTCGAGGCGTGGTACTACGAGACCTATGGCGAGCGGGTGCGGGTCAATTACTCCACCTTCTCCAGCAACGAGGATATGTATGCCAAGCTGTCCTCCGGCTCGGTGTCCTACGATGTGATCATCCCGTCGGATTACATGATCCAGCGCATGATCGCCGAGGATATGCTCCTGCCGCTGGATTATGCCAACATCCCGAGCGCGGCGAACCTCCACGAGGACTTCTACGGCGAGGATGCCAAGTACGACTACTACGACAAGGGCGGTGTCTACTCGGTGCCCTATATGTACGGCATGGTGGGCGTGATCTATAATACCACGATGGTGGCGGAGGATGACCCCAACCTGTTGGCACAGAGCTGGAACCTCCTCTGGGATGAGCGCAACGCCGGCAATATCCTGCAGTTCAACAACTCCCGCGACGCCTTCGGTTCGGCGCAGTACCTGCTGGGGCTGGATGTCAACTCGAATGACGAGGCCGAGTGGCGGCAGGCGTTGGAGAAGCTCAAGGAGCAGAAGGATGTCGTGCAGGGCTATGTCATGGACGAGATCTACAACAAGATGGAGAACGGCTCAGCCGCCATTGCGGCCTACTACGCAGGGGACTTCATGACCATGTATGAGTCCAATGAGGATCTGGAGTTCTACTACCCCGCCGAGGGCACCAACCTGTACATTGACGCCATGTGCATCCCCACCTGCGCCAAGAGCAAGCTGATCGCCGAGCGGTATATCGACTTCATGCTCACCGAGGAGCCTGCGGTCGCCAACGCCGAATATACCTACTACGGCTCTCCGAACCGTCTGGTGCGGGAGAACCAAGAGTATATCGACTACATGAACAGCATCAAGGAGGGCGGCTTTGACCTGATGTATGACACCGACGGTGTCAAGACGCAGGCCTACGAGAACCTGCCCCCCGAGACCCTGTTGCTTCAGAATCAGCTCTGGGAGGAGCTGAAGTCGGATATCGACATCAGCACGGGTATCTATGTCACCTGTGCCGTCATTCTGGGAGCAATGGTGGCCATCGGCATCTATTTTGCCATCCGCCGCAAGGTGCGGAACATTTATTGATCCATCGCAAGATCGGCGGACATCCGGTAGGGTGTCCGCCTTTGACCTTCGTATCACCGAGAAAAGAGTGGATAGCGCATGAAAAAACGGATCGTGATCGCCGTCGTTGTGGTCGCGGTACTTGTGACCTCGACACTCGTCTTGACGAATGGCTTCACGAGGGGACGGATCACGGGGCGGCTGTACCGCGAGGAGAATGTTTGGGAGGAGATATGGAATCTGGTGGCTTCCGAAAAGCATGGGACACCCACCGCCCTGACCACCTCGGCCGAGGGCTCGGAGGTGGTGTTTGAATTCGGTAACTTTGAGCAAGTATACATAGCCTTGTCCGACGGGTGCAGCGTGTCGCTGTCCTTCCTCAGGGAGGACGGGGTGTGCATATGGCTCCGGGAGACCGATGGCGAGCAAAGGACAGCCACGCTCTACACATATGACTATCGGAGCAATACCTTGTACGGTGAGCGGGAGGAGACCTACCTGACCGACAGGCTCCTGTCTCGGTATTTCGCGTGGGCGGGGGAGGACAGCGGGTTTTCCCCCGAATACTCGGGAGAATATAGCTTCCTGTTGATGGAATACCCGTTGGCGGCTTTCGATTGATGGATGCCCCGCAGGACGCATCATTCGTGAGAATTTGCTGAAAAAGATTGACATTTCCCTCCAAGTGTGGTAAAATAAGGATGTATCGTTCTTATTTATTGCCTCGGAGGGAAAAAGTATGTTGTCAGCCATGATTGCCATCGTTACGGTGTGTGTCTTGATCCCCTTTCTTATCTGTATCCCGATCACGCTGGTAGGCGGTTCTCGTAAAACATGGCAGTACTCTGTCGGACGGATCGGCTGTCTTGTCCTGGCCGTGGTCGTGGCTATGTGTCTGGTGTGTCTGACACCGATCGGAGGCCTCGCCGGCGATGCTGTTTTTGATCTGCTGGGAGATGATGCGGAGGATGTGACTTTCGGCTCCGATGCGGTCGGGTCAGTGCTCTACGCGGTGATCCGAGCATTGACGGCACCGACTATATTCCTGCTCTGCTTTGGGATCCTGTTTCTGATCCTGCGGTTGATCCTGATGGTGATTTTCAACAGCTTGGATCTTCGCAAAAAGGAGAGCGAGAGTTTTGTTCGGAATCCGGGGACATGGTTGGGCTTGGTGCATGGACTGCTCCTGGCACTTGTCCTGACGGCTCCTCTTTGCGGATATTGTTCCACGGTGCTGGATACAGCGAAAGCATTCCGCGACTCCGGCGCCATGCAGACATCCATCATGCAGGGCGAGGAGGACAGTGTCGATCTGGAAGAACTGATGGGTGACCTGCCGGACTCGACTTTCATACAAGTGATGTCCAATACTGCAGGAAGGTTTCTCTTTGACCCGATGACCACGGTCACCTGCGAGACAGAGAATGAGCAGGTTTCCTTCCGCCTGAGACAGGATACCGCCGAGCTGGCGCGTGCATTCGGCGACACGATCTGCTTTCTGGATCGGATGGAGTCCATTCGGGACAGCGGCGAGATCGGGCAGAGCGACCGCGAACGGTTGGATCAGGCGATAGAGTCCTTGACGGATGCCAAACTGATCCGCTTTGTGGCCGCAGATGTTCTGAGCAGTATGGCAGAGGCCTGGAGCCAAGACCGGGAGTTTGCCGGGGAGTCGAGACCTGAAATGGGTGCGGTATTTCAGCCGACCTTTGACAAGACACTGGATATCCTGAAGGAGGAGACCTCCGATCTGTTGGCGGATGACCTGCAGACCGTCTCGGACATTGCCGTCATACTGGTCAACGGTGGCCTGCTGGATGATGATATGAGCTACAATGACCTCATGCAGCTGTTGGGCGACACGGGCGAAAATGAGAAGAGCCTTATTGGAAGTGTCCTGGCGACCCTGCGGGAAAATCCGCACACGGCACCCTTGGCAGACGAGTTCAATGCCTTGAGTATGCGCGTTGTAGCCAAGGTGCTGGATGACAGCGGTCTGATGGACGGCAAGTATGATGCCGCTCTGGACGAGGTCTCGGCGACCCTGAACGATGTTATGAAGATGACACCTGAGGAGCGTGCCGACCTCATCAAGGAAGGCGTCGCAACGGCCATGAGAGAATATGATGACATCGACATTCCGGACGATGTGGCGCTGGCCATGTGCGAGAAGGTCTTGTCGGATCTCGCGGATGAAGGAGAGATCACCGGCGAGACGCTGAAGGCCTATCTGACCGAGCACGCGGCCGAGCTGGCGGGGGATCTGGCAGACGACCTGCCCGACGACCTGCCGGACGACTTTTCGGATATGATCCCCTGATGGCGCACGAACGGTGATCCGCATTTCATATCGAGGGAGGAGCTTTTTTGAAGGCTCCTTCCTCTTTTTTTGCATGAACAGTTGACAAGATACGTGAAAAAATGTATAATAGCAGGTGAAGAGGCTCACAGAGCAACATGGGAGCCTGATGAAAGGAGATATGCAACATGGGATTGATCAAGGCAGCCTTTGGATCGGCAAACGGCGTGATGGCCGACCAATGGAAGGAGTTCTTCACCTGCGACGCCATGGATAAGAATACACTGGTCGTGCGTGGACAGAAGCAGACCAACCGCCGCTCTTCCAATACCAAGGGAAACGACAATGTCATCACCAGCGGTTCGGGTATCGCCGTGGCCGACGGTCAGTGCATGATCATTGTGGATCAAGGCAAGGTCGTGGAGATCTGCGCCGAACCGGGCGAGTTTACCTGGGATGCCGCCGGTGAGCCGAGCGTGTTCACGGGTCGCTTCGGGGACTCCCTGCGCAAGACCTTTGCACAGATGGGGAAGCGGTTCGCCTACGGCGGCGCACCCGGCAAGGATCAACGCATCTACTACTTCAACACCAAGGAGCTGATGGACAACAAGTTCGGCACCCCGACCCCCATCGACTTCCGGGTCGTGGACAGCCGCGTGGGCATTGACCGCGATGTGCGTTTGCGGGTCAACGGGACTTATTCCTACCGCATCACCGACCCCATTCTGTTCTATACCAATGTGTGCGGCAATGTGGCGGGTAGCTATATGCGTTCCGAGCTGGAGGGTCAGCTGAAGACCGAGTTCATCTCGGCACTCATGCCGGCCATCGGACGGATGTCCGAGTTGGAGCTGCGCCCCAACCAGCTCATGACTCACACCAAGGAGCTGCGGGACTACCTCAACGAGGAGCTGACCGCCGAGTGGGCGGAGAAGCGCGGCCTGTCGGTCGTGTCGGTCGCGCTGGGCGGCGTGACCCTGTCCGATGAGGATGCTGAGCTGCTCCGTCAGGATCAGCGTGCGGGCACCTACCGCGATCCCGGTATGGCGGCGGCCATGCTGGCAACGGCGCAGGCCGAGGCCATGCGTACCGCCGCAGGGAATGCCAACGGCGCGATGGCGGGCTTTATGGGCATGAATATGGCCATGGGCGCAGGTGGCGCGAACCCGCAAAACCTGTACGCCATGCAACAGCAACAGCAAGCACAACAGCCGACCCCCGCCGCTGACAGCTGGACTTGCCCCGGTTGCGGCAAGACGGTAAGCGGCAAGTTCTGCCCCGAGTGCGGTGCCAAGAAGCCCGAGCCGCGGGCGGCAGACAGCTGGGTCTGCCCCGGTTGCGGCAAGACGGTAAGCGGCAAGTTCTGCCCCGAGTGCGGTGCTAAGAAGCCCGAGGCTCCGAGCGGCTGGGACTGCTCCTGCGGCGCGCACAATACCGGTAAGTTCTGCGCGAATTGCGGTGCCAAACGCCCCGAGGTGGCTCCCCGCTATCGGTGCAGTACCTGCGGTTGGACACCGAGCGACCCGACTGACCCGCCGAAGTTCTGCCCCGAGTGTGGCGGCCGCTTCGATGAGGGTGATCGTATTTAACGAAAAAAATTGAGGAGGCGACCCTATGGAACATACGATCCAAGAATTTAAGTGCCCCTGTTGTAGCGGTGCGATCGAGTTCGACACCGGCCTGCAGAAGATGAAGTGCCCGTACTGCGACACCGAGTTTGAGCTGGACACCCTCAGGGAGTTTGACGAGACCCTCAAGGAGGAACGCCCCGACGAGATGGACTGGCGCAGTCAGAGCCAGTCGTGGGCGGCCGAGGAAGCGCAGGGGATGGCGAGCTATGTCTGTAACTCTTGCGGCGGTGAGATCATAGCCGAGGCGGGCGCCGCCTCCACCTTCTGCCCGTTCTGCGGGAACCCGGTCGTGCTCAAGGGCAACCTGGAGGGCGACCTGCGCCCGGATCTGGTCATCCCGTTCCGGGTGGATCGTCAGGCCGCGCTGGATGCCCTGCAGAAGCATCTCTCCGGAAAGAAACTGTTGCCTAAAGTCTTCAAGGATCAGAACCACCTGCAGGAGATCCGAGGCGTGTATGTGCCGTTCTGGCTGTACGATGCCGACTGCGAGACGGGAGTGCGTTGCCGCGCGACCCGTGTCCGCACCTGGAGCGACCGGGATTACGTCTACACCGAGACCTCCCACTTCGCGGTCTTCCGCCGTGGGTCGCTCTCCTTTGCCAATGTGCCGGTGGATGGCTCGACCGCCATGCCGGACGACCTGATGGAGTCCATCGAGCCGTTCGACTACCGTGATGCGGTGGACTTCAAGACCGCGTACCTGTCGGGTTTCTTTGCCAACCGCTACAACGAGTCGGCGAGCGACTGCGAGGGGCGCGCCAATGAGCGGGTCAAGAACTCCACCCAGGCCGCCGTGCTCTCCACCATCCAAGGCTACAACACCGTGGTGCCGGAGTACACCTCGGTGTCCCTCAGCGGCGGCAAGGTGCGGTACGCTCTGCTCCCCGTCTGGCTCTTGACCACGACTTGGAACGGGAAGAACTACACCTTCGCCATGAACGGGCAGACCGGCAAATTCGTCGGCAACCTGCCTATGGATAAGGTGGCCTACCACAAGTGGCTCTGGGGACTGACCGCCGCGGTCAGCGCAGGGGTCATCGGGCTGTCCTACCTGATCCATCTGCTTTGAGGAGGTGCTGACCATGTATAAGAGATCTATCAGAACGACCGTATCCGCTGTCCTTTCGGTTCTCCTGCTGCTTGCGACCTGTCTTGTGCTTACTCTGTCGGTAGGGGCGGAGAGCAGCCTGTCCCGCCTGTCGGACGGTGCGGGACTGCTCAGTGCCGAGGAGGCCGATCAACTGGAGGCATTGCTGGATAAATACAGCAAGGAGTTGGAATTTGACATCGTGGTGGTCACCACGAACGACCTGCAGGGCAAGTCTCCCAGAGCCTACGCCGACGACTATTTTGATCACAACGGCTACGGTCAAGGCAATGATCGGGACGGCGCGCTGTTCCTGCGTTACATCAACGGCACGGCGCGGGAGGTCTGGATCAGCACAAGCGGAGAAGGCATCGATGCTCTCTCGGACAGCGATATCCAAAGTATCTTTGATGATATGCAGCCTTATATCGTCAGCGACCCTTATCGCGCGTTTGAGGTCTACGCACAGGATGTGTATGACGAGGTGGAAGATCATCGTGCCTATGATGTGACCTGGATCTTTATCGGCCTGATCATCGGTCTTGCTACCGGTCTGATCGTCACCGGGATCATGCGCTCCAAACTCAAGTCGGTGCGGGCGCAGAAGTACGCCGGAAACTACATCAAGGACGGCAGTATGAATATCACGGTCGCACGGGATATCTACCTTTACCGTACCATCTCCCGCACAGCCAAGCCTAAGGAATCCTCCGGCGGCGGCTCCTCGACCCACAAGAGCTCCTCCGGCTCCACTCACGGCGGCGGCGGTCGATCCATGTAACGAATAAAATGGAAGAACAACAGAATCACACTGTAGCGTCGGCGGGCTTCTCCCGCCGATGTGTCGCGACACTGCTGTCCCTGTCGATCCTGTGCTGTATCGGGGTACCGTTTGTGTCTCGTGGGGAACTTCCCGTGTGGGCGCGGGACTGTCCCCGTATGTCCCGCTGGCTGTGGGGGCATCCTGATGTGCTTGACCATTCCGTTCTCGATACTGGGCACAAAACACCGAAATTTGCGTGGGCTTCTGTGACTGGCGGTGTTCTTGAACACCGTAGGTAGCGGTTTTTGCTCGGCGGCCTATACGATCCATCTGGATTTGACCCCGACTCCGTCCGAGACGGCGGTTCCCGCCGCCATTCCGGCCGCTCTGCTCCTTCAGCTGCTGATCGTGGCTTGCCTGCTCCCGGAGGAGGAGCATCGGGACACGGCGGCGGGGGTCTGCGCCGTCGTGGGGGCGGTAGCCCTGGTCACCGTGATCGTGGGCTGGTGCCGAGCAGAGGAGCCGTTGCTCTTTGCAGGATGCTTCTTCTCGCTGATCATGGCCGAGTCTCTGGTGATCGCGCTGGTCTACGCCTGCAACGACCCGAACATGACCGGAACCGCCTACGCGGTCGCCAGCTGTTGCTACTTAGCGATCATCGGCATGGTCGTCCTGGTCATTCTGGTCTGTGCCTCCGGGAGTTGTGACTGCGATTGCTGTGATTGTCCGGATTGTGGCAGCGGCTCGAAGGAATCCAAGAAGAAGAAATTAGCGGCATTGGTCGCAAAGCTCCCTCCGTATGATGGTCATACGGAGGGAGCTTTTTTGCACTATCTGATTCGGTTTCCTTTTCGCCGTCTCCGACGGGAGCCGAGCAGGATCGCCGCCGTCGGCAGAGCCACCGCAAGGATACCGCCGTCCAGCATCGAGCCGCAACCGCTCACAGAGGAGACGGGGGCATCGGTCTCGGAGACAGGCTCGGTCACGGCAGCCGTCTCGGGCAGGGTTGCCGTTTCGGCTTCGCTGTCAGGCTCGGTCTGGGCAGTCGTCTCGGTGTCGGTCTCGTCCGATTCGTCCAGCCAATCGTACACGGGCAACTCATCGTCGCAGAGGGAGCTGCCTCCCTTGACGATCTTCCACTTGCGCTGACTGGACACGGTCTGGCCGTCCAGCTCATAGGAGGCGGTCACGGTCAAGGTCTTTCGGTTGCCGCAATAGTCTCGGTAGCTCGGAACCTCCACGCTAAGAGTCTCCTGCGCGATGCCGCGTTCGGTCGCCGAGAGGGCGTTGACCGAGAGGGTGATACGCTCGGCATACAGCACCGTGTCCCCGCTCTTGATGGTGAGGGTGACCGGCAGGTCGCGGACATCCCGCCCCGTGTCGTTGATCAGCAGGATGGGCAGGGTCATGGTCATGCCGCGCTTGACCTCCTCGGTGTACTCGTCAATGACGATCCCCAGATCGGCGAAGGCATCCGCCAGCCGTGCCTTGGTATAGGGTCGGATCTGCAGGGACTCCGCCGTGGAGACGTCGGGGGATAGGATATCCGAGGTGACCCCCTGCGCGGAGGAGACGGAGGAGGAAAGGCCGCAGAAGAACAACAGCCCCACATAGGCGCGCTCGGTGCGAAAGGCCTCGATCTGAGCCGCCATCAGGTCGGCGTAGTAGGTAAGCCGCTCCTCGTTGGTCGCCCCGGGCAGGGCATTGTTCCAGGTGCCCGCCGTGCCGCTCATGGCTGCTCCCTCGCGGTTGATCCAGTATTCGCCGTGCTCGTTCATGATGTAGGGGTGATCGGGGTAGTTCTCATAGGTCATGCCGATGTTGGCGGTGGTGATGATGGGCTTGGAGACTTCCATGTCGTTCAGGCCGCGAATACCGCCGGTTCCGATGATGTAGGGGTGGCACTCGATTGGGTCATTTTCTCCCACGGGGGCAGACCATCCGTTGTCCCACGGGCGGGACTGCAGGTCATACGCCCGTCCTTTTTTTATGATCTCTGCCGTCAGTCTGGAGTTGGCGATCTCGTTTTGAGCATCGAACACGATCACGGAGGGGTGAGCCGACCGCTGATCGATCCAGGTGTATATCTCCGGCAGGATGGACTCGACCGTACAGCCGTCGTTGTCGGTGCCCCAGAAGGGGTACTCGTCAAAGATCATCAGCCCCATCTCGTCGGCGAGATCAAACCACAGCTCGCTTGCGTGTCCCATGTGGGTACGGAAGCAGTCCCAGTTGATCTCCTTGTATTCGGTATACAGCTTGCGTATCCAGTCCTCCTGCCAGGGGGTCGTGCCGCAGAGCGGGTCGTCATAGTACCGCTCGATGACCACGTTGGTGCCGAACAGGTAGCGGATCTCCCCGTTGAGGCGGGCGTACTTGGCCTCGGGATCGAAATCAAAGGTTCGCATCCCGAAGCGGATCGAGTAGGTGTCCCCAACTGTCTTGACTTCTATGCGGTAGAGGAAGGGGGACTCCGGCGACCAGCACTTGTCACGCGACCAATCCGACAGGCGGATGTCGTCAGCCGTAAAGGTCAATACGCCGTCAGCCGAAACCTGCAGGTCTTTCTGCGTGTAGGCGGCGACCTGTGTCTCTGCCCGATCCGGTATACCGTCGTGGAACACCCCCAGCTCGTAGATGGAGATGGTCACATCCGAGGTCACGGTGCTCTCCGAGCGGTTCAGAAGGGTGATCTGCGCCCGCAGGGAGCCGTCGTCGAGGTTCGGGTCGACCTGAATGGCTGAGACCTCGGGTGCGGCGTTGATGACCAAGGACACCGAGTCGGTAAAGCCCGGCTCCTCCGCCGTTGACTCACCGTCGTAGAGGATGTGCGCCGGGCAGGAGGGGTCGCTCCGTTGCCATGTGGCACTGCCCAGCATGACCGTCAGTCGGTTCTCGCCCGCCTTGAGGTAGGGTGTGATGTCGGTGTAGGAGCGGGAGTAGTTGTATTCGTAGCTGTCCACATACTGTCCGTTGACGTAAATGTGTCGCCCGTACTGTGCCGCGCCGATGCAGAGCAGTACCTGCCCCTCGGGCACCTGATCCAGCACCACGGTCTTTTGGCACCAACAGAGAGCCGAGATGTAGTCCCCCGGATCGTATGCGGCGGAGCTGAACAGCCCCGGGACGGGGATGGAGTTGACGAGGGACAGGTCATCGGGAACCGTACGGGGAATGGTTCTGTCCGAGGGGCGCGGTGTGGTTCCGATCCCCCAGATGCCGTCCAGCGAGACCGTCATCCGCTCTCCCGCTGTCGGGAGTGTGTCGATCCTTACGACCTCGGGATCGGGCGCGTAATTGACCGCCACATAGGCCAGCGACAGACTTCCCTCGGTGCAGGTCAGGGTCAGGGTGTCGCCGGGGGCATATACGGCGGTGCGCATACCGGTGCCGCTGTAGGTGCGGAGAGTGGTCGGTGCCACGGCCTTCTCGCCCAGGGGAGTTGCCCCGCGTGAGAGCGAGACGGCGGCATCCTGCTCCGCGCTGTAGGAGAAGCTGAAGACATTGCAATCCGAGCCGATGTCCGGCACGCGGAAGCTGACGCTCTTCCCGACCGACAGCGTGACCTTTCGGGCATAGGCGGCCATGATGTCAAGTTCTGCGACCTCCGACAGGGCAGAGGCGGGCAGGGTATTAGTCGGCGGCTCGGCGATATTGCCGGATGTTTCGGAGGTGATCCACAGGCAGTCCAGATTGCAGTCAACGACGGGGCTGATGCGGATATCCGAGCCCTCGGGGATATAGACCAGCGGCGAGGTCGCAATGTAGGAGGAGCTCATGCTCCAGGAGTTGGAGGTGGAGAAGGGAATGACCCCCGCCGCATGGAAGGTCGTCTCCCACGGGTAGCGTATGGAGAGGGTCATGCTGCCGGTGTTGGAGGAGGCGTAGGCAATATGAATGCAGTTGCCCTCCTTGACATTTTTGAACACGAAGTATTTTCCGCCGGTGAATCCCGCGACCGCACCGCCCGAGGCCGCTGTGTCCGCTTGGCGAGACACGGCAACGGGGGTCGCGCCGTCTGCGGCGAGGACGGTCGCGTCCTCGCATTCGTATCGGTCTGTGGGAATGGCCTCGGCGGACAGGAGCCGCAGGGCAGGGAGGATCACCCCCGCCAACAGAAAGAGGCAGAGAAGCGATGCCAAGGCGCGGGGAAGAACGGATCGTGTGCGTGTCATAGGGATCACCTTTTCGTGTTTAGCTTGAACAAGGCTCTCAGGCTTGTTCGCCGACCTCGGCGGGGGTCGGCTCGACCGTGGAGGGGTGAGGGGCACGGACGGTATACTCGGTCACCCCCAGCACCGTTTCGCCGTCGATCTGCAGGGCGGTGGGACGGTCAAACCGCACGGTGACCTCATGCCCGGAGCGGATGGTGACCATCTCGGTGTGCTTGATGTGCTGACCCTTGAAGATGGAGGGGAATACGATGAGGGTCTTGAGTTTGGAACGTCCCGTCATGGTCATACTGGTCACGCAGGCATCTGCGGCCAGACGATCCTGCGAGGGGGCGCACATCATGCCGCCGCCGAAGAAGCGACCCTTCATGGTGGGGGAGAGCCACACGGCACGGTAGGAGCGGGTCTCGCCGTCCACCGTGACCTCGGCACGGGTGCGATGAAAGCCGTACAGAAGCCCCTTGATGGCAATGGCGGTGTAGTTGACGGGCTTGGTGGACTTCAGTCTCTGCTTGTCCCCCACCTCACAGCAGTAGCCGTCGATACCGTAGCCGATCCCATTGATGAAGTAGCGGGTCATGCCCGCGACCGTCACGGTAGGAAGCTCCTTTATATAGGGATTAAGCAGGAAGGGCGGGTCGTTGCGACTAAGCCCCAGATCGTTGAGGAAATCGTTGCCGGTACCGGCGGCGAAAAAGTATACCTCCCGCGCGGGGGCTTTCCCGTCCAGAGAGTTGACGAAGTGGTTTACCGTGCCGTCGCCGCCCGCCAGCACCACCGTCTCGTCGGCGGGGATGGACTCCAGGAATCCGCGCACATCGGCGATCTGCGTGACATCGGTATAGGTGAAGCTGCGGTCGCTCCAGATCTGCTCCAGCTTTTTGGCCTCGGCAAGTCCGTTCCCGTTTGCCGCCTTGGGATTATACAGTACGCAACAGGTGTTCATCGTGATGTATCCTCCGTTTCATGATTCAAAAAGTTCGACGTCCATTCGTCATTATAACACACGATAAAGCGATTGTCAATAGAATAAAATGGCGTTTCGTCATATCGCGGCTGTCTTTTTGCATACAGTACTCTACCAGTCGGAGCGGGAGGGGGACTATCGTGGGGGACAGGAAGAATGCGCGGCGGTTTGTTCTGCGGGTGACACCGAGCGCGGCGGTATTGACGGCGGGGCTGTTGCTCCTCGCCGCTCTGCGCGGGCGGGGGGCTCTCCCTCTGATGGCCGTGGCGGGGGTAGCCTTAGCCGCTCTGCTCCACGAGGGCGGGCATATCCTGATGGCGGCGGCCTGCGGTGTTGGGCTGAGCGGTCTGCGCTTAGATCTGTACGGCGCACGGCTGGGGCTGTCGGGGCTGATCTCCTATCGGCAGGAGCTTTGGGTCTCCCTCGGGGGGCCTCTTGCCAATCTTCTGACGGTGCTCCTGCTGCTGCCCTTGTGGCGGTCTTGGGGATGTCCCGTATACGAGGGCGGGATGCTCCCGCACGGCGCGGCAGGGTTTCTATCCATCCTCCTGCCCGCCTCGGCAGGGCTGTGCGCGGTAAACCTGCTCCCGGTCGCCACGCTGGACGGTGGCCGCATCCTCTCCTGTGCGCTGGCGCAATGGGTCGGCGAGGGGGTGGCGCGCACGGCGGGGCAGGTCTGCACGGCAGTTTGCGCGGGCGGGCTGTGGTTGCTCTCGGCATACGCGCTCTTGCGGGCGGGGCAACAGCTGTCCCTGTTCGTGTTTTCCTTTACCCTGCTACTGCGGTGTCTGCAGGGCGAGCCGACAGGCGGAAAAAACTGACGGAATGTGTGCCGCATCGTGCCCTTTCGACATAAGATGGAATGGGTGAGCACCACAGAGGATGTCCTCCGAGGGGTGCCAGCCGAGCGGCGGCAGACGCGTCGCTCTCCCGTACTCACATTCCATTATGTCATTTGGGGAGGTTATTATGAACAACTGTCTGTGCAACGCATTCGATAACAGCAACTGGCTCTGGATCCTGGCCGCCATCCTGATCGTGTACTTCTGCTGTGGCTGTAACGGCTGATCCGATCTCCGCATAGGGAACGGGGAGCACTACCTTGCGTAGTGCTCCCCGTGAGCTTATGTAAGGTATATATCCGGCGGCAGGATGTCGTGGCAGATGGGGGTGTAGAACAGACGGCGGCGGCTCTCGGTGTCGGATGCACAGGCGAGCAACCACATGAGCTTGGTAAAGCAGGCCTCAGGGGTCATGTCGAAGGCCTCCAGTACTCCCATGTCGGTCAGGCCGCTGCCCACCTCATAGACCGACAGGTCGGTGCCCTCGCTCGGAACCTGCGTGGTCAGGGCAACAAGCTTGCCTGCCTCGGTCGCCCGACGGATGGAGTCACGGAAGCGGCCGCCCCGATTCGGCAGTCCGCCCACACCGAAGGACTCGATGACCAGGGCGTGGTAGCGTTCCAGCATGAAGTCCAACAGCTCCACGTCGGTGCCGGGGGTCAGCTTGAGCAGACCCACCGAACTGTCCAGCGCGTGGTAGAAGCGGGGATCTCCCTCGGTCGGGTCAAAGAAACGGGTCAAACGGCTGTTCTGGATGGTGGCCAGGGGGGGATAATTGGGGCTGGAGAAGGCCGAAAAGCTCTTACTGCGGGTCTTGCGGGCGCGTGTGCCCAGAAGCACCTGCCCGCCGAAGACCACCAGCACCCCTGCCATGCCGGAGGCGGCACAGAGGAAGCTGTCGGTCAGATTCTGCTTGGAGTCGGTGGTCTCAAAGCCGATGGGCTTTTGCGCCCCGGTCAGCACGATGGGCTTGGAGCTGTTCTGGATCAGGTAGGAGAGAGCCGAGGCGGTGTAGGCCATGGTGTCGGTGCCGTGTGCGATGACAAAGCCGTCGTAGCGATTGTAAGCCTCGATGACGGTCTCGGCAATGCGCAACCAGTGCTCGGGGCAGATGTCGGTGCTGTCCAGCTCAAACAGCTGGACAGCATCCGGGTCGCAGAGCCGAAAGACCTCCGGCACCAGGTGCAGGAGCTGTGCGGCACCCAGTGCGGGCGACAGCGAGCCGCCCGACAGCTCAGAGGCGATGGTGCCGCCCGTTCCAATGAACAGGATGCGCTTCTTTGCGGGTCGATTGTCCATGATGTGCCTTTCCGATCAGGTGATCAATCGAGACCCAGCAGCTGTTCCAGCTCGTCCCGCGTGCGGTATCCCACAAGGGTCTGTACCTGCCGCCCCTCGCGGAAGAGGAGCAGGGTGGGGATGCTCTCAATGTGGAAGCGGATCGCCAGATCCCGCTCCTCGTCCACGTTCACCTTCCCGACCGTCAGCTCGTCCTCGTGCGCCTCGGCCAGCTCGGCCAGTACGGGTGCCAGCATACGGCAGGGGCCGCACCAGGTCGCCCAAAAGTCTACCAGTACAGGCATCTCGCTCTGCCCGGTGACAGTATCAAAATTTTCGCTCGTCAATGTGATCTCAGCCATTTTACGATGTTTCCTTTCTGATTTTCGTTGTGGGTAGTATGCCCCTCATAAGTGTGTTTACTCGCTGTCCGCCGCCACGATGCGCGCGAGGCGATGGGTCAGCCCGGATTTGGTGATGGGCGGCTCATGCAGGGCGGCCAGCTCGGTCAAGGAGGCCTCCGGGTGTTGCAAACGGAGCCGTGCCGTCTCCTGCAGCTCGGGCGGGAGAGCCTCCAAGCGGTGGGTGGCCTCCAGATGCCGAATGGACTTTAATTGGGTCTGCCCTGCCTGAACCGAGCGTTTTATATTGGCGGCATCCCAGTTGGTGGCTCGCGCCTCCTCGGTTCGCGCCTCGTTGTACAGCTGTCGGTTGATGATCTCAAACACCGGGTGAACACAGCCGATCTGGGAGAGCAGGTCGCGTATGTCGTCCAAACGCTTGCAATATATCCGTGCGGAACCGTCCTTTTGCAGGAGCGTGGGGGATATGCCGGCGGCGCGGCAGACATCGGCCAGGCAGACCGCCCGCCCGCCCGCGGGAAGTCGGAACTCCATGTGCGGGGAGCCGGACGGATCGCCAACGGTGCCGCAGGACAGAAATCCGCCCCGCAGAAAGTGCGCGGCGCAGGAGGAACAGCCGTACCCGACCGCTTCCTCTACCACCATGTCCCCGTCACTCGTTGCCGTATCCAGTGAGTCCAGAGTCTCGGCGGCGGTTCGGGATAGGAATTCAAAGGTCAAGTAGCGGTGGGCACCGCGTGTCACGGCGGCCACGCTCGGAGTAGTGCCGCCTGAATGCCGCACCAAGGCAGTGACCCGCTCTTGCGCTTGCTCGGCGCAGGCACGGCTGACGGGGATGGTCAGGAAAATATGCCCCTCCTGCGTTGTTTCGGCGCGCAGGAGAAGTCCGAAGAGAAATGCCTTGCGACAGCAAGGGGCTTTGATGGGGCTCTGCCACAGCTCGGTGCGGATGCTGTCCGAAAAGCTCACGGTCTGTCTCCTTCCTCCGGGGGGTCATCCTCCCCGACAAAGCACAGCTCCGGCTCCAATCGGACATGGAATTCCTCCCACACGCGGGATTGGATGTGGCGGATCAGGCGGCGCACCTCGCGGGCGGTGGCGTGCCCCCTGTTGATGATGAAGCCCGCGTGCTTCTCCGAGACCTGCGCATCTCCGATGGCAAAGCCCTTGAGTCCGCAGGCCTCCACCATCTGTCCGACGTATCGCCCGGGGTCGGACGGGCGGCGGAAGACGCTCCCCGCACTGGGGTGCTCCAGCGGTTGTTTCTGCTGTCTTGCTGACAGGAAGGATGCCATGGTCGGCTTGATCGCGGCGGCATCCCCGTGGGCAAGGCACAACTCGGCATCCAGCAGTACCCATGAGGGGTGATCCTGATAGATGCTGTAGCGGTAAGAAAAATCATGCTCTTTATGGGTAAGGGTGCGGATGCTCCCGTCCCCCGTATCCAAGTAGCGGGAGGAGAGAACAAGGGAGCCGATCTCCCCGCCGTACGCTCCCGCGTTCATGACGATGGCTCCGCCCACCGTGCCGGGAATGCCGCAGGCGAACTCCAGCCCCGAGAGGGCAGGGGAGGCCTCGGCGCACAGGCGGGACAGTCCCGCGAGGGGGGCACCGCACCCGGCGTACAGCCGTGCCCCGCCGTCCCCGTCGGGGGTCAGACGCGTATCCCGCACGCTGCGGGTGGATACCACCAGCCCGGGAAAGCCGCTGTCCGCGCACAAAAGGTTGCTCCCTCGCCCCAGAATGAAGAGGGGACAGCCGTCTCCGAACTCCCGCCATAGGCGCAGGACGGTCAGAAACTGTTCTACCCCCTCGGGGGCGGCCAGACAGGCGGCGGCACCGCCGATGCGGAAGGTGGTGTGAGCCGCGAGCGGTTCCTGCTCGGTGTACGGCACGGCGGCGGCTCTCAAGCCGCCCTGCAGTGCTTCCGGAATGGATGACACAGACCGAGACCTCCTCTCAGTCGCAGATCACGTCACCGACCTCGGCCAGTGTCGTGCAGGTGTAGGTGGGAGTCATGTCGGGCGGGCAGACCTTGCCGCGCGGGTTGAACCAGCAGGTGTCAAGCCCCGCGTTCATGCCGCCCTTGATGTCCGAGGACAGGGAATCTCCCACGACCAGTGTCTCCTCGGGGCGGAAGGCGGGGATGGAGGCGGCGACCAGCTCAAAGTAGGCGGGATCGGGCTTCTCACAGCCGAAGCACTCCGAGATGAAGCAGGCGTGGAACAGCGGTGCCAATGGGCTTGGGTCGAAACGACCGTGCTGAACGAAGGCGTTCCCGTTGGTGATGAGGTAGAGGCGGCAGGAGCCGACTAAGCGGCGGCAAAGAGCCTCCGCACCGTCCATCAAGTAGGATTTGGTGGAGAGGGTGCGCATATAGTCAGCCGCCAGGGTGGCGGGGTCGCAGTCAAACCCATACTCGGAAATAAAGTCGGCGAACCGCCGGACCTTGAGCACCTCGCGGGTCACCTCGCCCCGCTCCAGCATCTTCCAGTAGCGGTCGTTGATGGCGGAGTAGCGGGCGATGGCGGTCTCATCGTGCGGGAGGCCGCGCGCGGCCAGACAGTCGCAGAGCGCATCGTGCTCCGAGCGGGAAAAATCCATGAGGGTATTGTCGGCATCGAACAGGATGGTGCGGTAGCGCATGACGGCATCTCTCCGTTTCATATCGTATTATGTGCGTTTCCTATTATAGCATACTATGGCAGAAAAATCAAGGCGTGTGCAGATCCCGAAAAAAATGTTACAATGAGTGAATTCTCGGACTAACTTCCACGCTAATTTCCACTGTAGAACTTACTTTGAGATTTTACTGATGCTGTCGGACTGCTTTGAAAAACGATTTCATCATGAAAAACTATTGACATTCCCGCCCTGCTGTTGTATAATAATGAGAAACAGTGTCGAAACAAGGAGCGGGAAAACGGTTCATGGCAGACAAGGCGGCAAATAAAGGGACGAAGGTATTGGTGATCAGCCATAATGTCTTCAGTAAGACCACCGCTATGGGAAAATCCATGGCGGATATGCTGGGATGTGTCCCTGCGGAGGATATGGCACAGCTCTATTTTCACGCGGAAGTCCCGACCACGGCGGTCTGCAAGCGGTATCTGCGCATCCGCGATGGGGATGTCCTGCGCTCGGTGCTGACACGGCGATGCAAGACGACGGTCTTCACCGAAGCTGACATTTCGAGCGAGAGAAAGACCCCGCGGGTTGACACGGGGGTCTCCTCAAAGGCCTACCAGTTCGGCAGGCGCAGGACACCCATGATCTACCTGCTGCGAAATCTCGTCTGGACACTCGGAAAGTGGGAGAGTCGGGAGCTTGACCGCTGGCTGGATGACTTTGCGCCCGACATCATTTTCTTTGCATCGGGGGATTACACGTTTGCCTATAGGATCGCCTATCGGATCGCGAAAAAGCGGAACATTCCCATCCTGCTTTGGTGCTGCGATGATTATTACATCAGCAGGCGTTTCCCTCGCTCGCCGGCGGGGGGACTGTATCGCCGCAGGCTGATGAAATGGACGAAAAAGGTCGCCGCGCACACCGAGTCGGTGATCGTGATCAGTGACCGGATGAGCCGCGATTATGCAAGGCTGTTCGACAGCCCGATCCGGGTATTGCGGATCTCGGCAAAGGAGAACAGCCTCGCTCGTCCGATGGCGGAACGCTCCGGTATCTTCTATGTGGGGGGGCTGGGGGTCAACCGCATAGAGCCGCTGGTCGCACTCGGAAGGCAGTTGAAGGAGGCCAATATCCCGGGCTTTGAGCGCATACAGGTCTACAGCAACGATAAGAATCCCAATACCCTCGCACAGCTCACCGATGAGAACGGTATCTGCTTCCACGGAGGAGTTTCCGCCGAGGAGGTGCCGGGGATACTCGGCTGTGCCAAGTATTTGCTCCACGTGGAGGCGTTTGACAGATCCTCCATCGAGCGGACGCGGTATTCGCTGTCCACCAAGATCGGTGAGAGCCTTGCATCGGGGGCTTGCCTGATCGCCTACGGTCCCCGCGATATTTCATCCATGGCCTATCTGGAGGAGAACCACGCCGCGATCCTGTTGGATGACCCTGCTCAGATCGTTTCGGCACTGACCGAGACGGATGATGCCGCCTATGAGGGGTATGTGCAAAACGCGCTCGAGCTGGCTCGGCGTAACCATGATAAGCAGAAAAACGACCAAGTGATCCGAGAATTGCTGCATATCAAAAATTGACCTCCATTTTTGCCCCGCCCTATTGACAAACCCCGCCCATGCGTGTATAATATCCTCACAGGCCGCGTGGCCTGGATCCAAGATCTGAAGAGTAAGGACATCGGCGTACAGTGCCGACAGGACGGGGAGTTGTCTGTCGGACGAAAGTCGGAACCCCGACTGCGGTCTGTGTCCTGCATCCCGCTTCATCTGGCAGATGGTAAGGATATTCCGTTCCTCTGTCCCGCATTCGGGGGAGAGGGCGCGGCAGACCTCCTTTTCCCGCCAAATGGCTGTGGGAAAGGAGGCTTTTTTTATGCGATACCGAACCATGAAGCTCAGCCCGTCCCCCCGCGAACGCCGCCGTCGGCGCACCACCCTGCGCCTGACCACCGATGCCATGCTGGTCGCCATCTATGTGGTGCTGGCGGTCTACATCTCCTACCCGGGGAAGGAGATACAGGTCAACTTCTCCTCGCTGCCCATCCTGCTGTGCGCCTACCTGTTCGGCACACCGGATGCCGTCGCGGTCGCGCTGTGCGGCTCCTTTGCCGAGCAACTTCTGTCCCCCTACGGGCTGAGCCCGACCACTCCGCTCTGGATGCTCCCCGTTCTGCTGTTGGCACTATCGGCGGGTCTCCTGTACGCCCTCTTTCGGCGGATCATGGGCTCGTGGCAAGCGGCAACGGTGGTCTCGGCCGTGGCGGCTGAGCTGATCTTTACCGCCGCCAACACCGCCGCGCTGTACGCTGACGCTCATATCATGGGTCACGCTGTCTCGGCGCTGATGGTGATCCTGCCCGCCCGCCTGCTCAATGCCTGTGTGCGCATGGTCAGCACCACTCTGCTGTCGCTGGCACTGCTCCCGCCCCTGCGCGCCGTGCTGAAGCATAGGAGGTAAACACCTTGTCAGATATACCAAATACCATTGCGACCGCCTCGGATGCGGTCGCATATATTCATTCCAATCTGTGGACACGCCACGCCCCCGGCTTGGAGCGGATGCGGGAGCTCTGCCGCCGTCTCGGCGACCCGCAGAAGTCCCTCCGCTTTATCCACGTCGCCGGAACCAACGGCAAAGGCTCGACCTGCGCCATGCTGGACTCGATCCTGCGGGCGGCGGGCTTTCGCGTGGGGCTGTTCACCTCCCCCTACCTTGTGGAGTTCAACGAGCGCATCCGCTTGGACGGCCGACCCATCTCGGATAAAGACCTTGCCGAGATGACAGCCTATGTCCGCCCCTTTGCGGACACCATGCCCGACACCCCGACCGAGTTCGAGCTGATCACCGCCATCGGCCTTGCCTACTTCGCCAAGATGGAATGCGACATCGTGGTCTTTGAGGTGGGCATGGGCGGGCGGCTGGACTCCACCAATATCCTTGAGCCGGAGGAGGTCGCCGTCTCGGTCATCACCGGCATTGCCATGGATCACACCGCCTACCTGGGGGACACCCCCGAGAAGATCGCCGCCGAGAAGGCGGGGATCATCAAGGCAGGGGTGCCGATCGTGTTCGGCGGGACACATGAGCCGCTGACACCCGCCGCCCCATCCGGCCTGCCGAGCACCCATGTCCGTGTAGATCCCGTCTCCTGCGGGAACGTCATCCGCGAGGTCGCAGAAGAGCGCGACGCACCCTATATCCCGGTGCCGTCCGAGAGGCTGACAGTGACCCATGCCGACCTCTGCGGCTCGGATTTCGACTTTGCCGACCGCACCGCCCTGCACATCCCCCTGCCGGGGCTGTACCAGCCCTACAATGCCGCGACGGCGCTCTGCGTGCTGGACATCCTGCGTGGGCAGGGAATGGACATCCCCGAGGCGGCGGTGCGGGAGGGACTTGCCCGCGTGGAGTGGGCAGGTCGCTTTGAGGTGCTGTACCGCGACCCGCAGGACTACCGCGTGGTGGTGGTCGCGGACGGCGGGCATAACCCCGAGGGCGTGGCGGCGGCCGCCGCCTCTGCCGCTGCCTGCTTTGGCGGGGTGCGAGTCAATGTCCTGACCGGGGTCATGGCCGACAAGGACTACACCGACATGGCGCACACCTTGGCACCGATCTCGCGGCGGGTCTTTACCGTCACACCGAGCAACCAACGCGCACTGGATGGGGATGCCTACGCCTCCCTGTATCGCGGGGACGGCCTGCCGGTCAGTGCCTTCCCGAGCGTGGCGGAGGCCATGGAGGCCGCCGTGGCGGATTGCCGCCGCGCGGGGGTGCCGCTCCTGTGCCTGGGGTCGCTGTATATGTATCGTGAGGTGCGGGCATATACCGAGCGGATGAAGGCGCATGAAACTCCCTAAGCGGTGCAGATCCTGCATCAAAACGCCGTTTCCCTCTTGACATTCCCCCCGGAATGCGCTATAATATCCCTATCCGCACCGCAGAGTTGCGGACACCCAAACCCAAAACAACGAAGGAGAGTTTCCCATGGACAAGAAAGTCATTGTCGGCGTGATCGGTTGCGGTACCATCGCCAACGCTGCCCATATTCCCAGTTACATGAACAACCCCGATGTCGTCATCAAGTATTTCTGCGACATCATCCCGGAGAGAGCCGAGGCCGCCGTTGCCAAGTACGGTTGCGGTATCGCCGTGGTGGACTACCACGACGTGCTCAACGACCCCGAGGTGGAGGCCATCTCGGTCTGTACCCCCAACCTGATGCACCCCGTCATTGCCATGGATGCCCTGCGCGCAGGTAAGCACGTCCTCTGCGAGAAGCCTGCCGCCCGCACCTACGCTGAGGCTCTGGAGATGCAGAAGGTTCAGCACGAGACCGGCAAGGTGCTCAACATCGGCGTGGTCAACCGCTTCAATACTGCCGTCAACAAGATCCGCGACCTGATCCGCGAGGGTGTGCTGGGTGACGTGTACCATGTGTATGTCTCCTTCCGCGCTTTCCGCTCCATTCCCGGTCTGGGCGGTGCCTTTACCACCAAGGAGATCGCGGGCGGCGGAGCCCTTATCGACTGGGGCGTTCACTATCTGGACATCGTTATGTACTGCACCGGTGACCCCAAGCCCGTGACCGTCAGCGGTCAGGCCTACAGCAAGCTGGGCGTGGATATGAAGAACTATGTGTATAGAAGTATGTGGTCCGAGATCACGAAGGATCTCAATGGCACCTACGACGTGGACGACAGCGTGACCGGTCTGATCCGCACCGAGACCGCCCCCGGCGTGTGCGGTCCCACCATCTCCCTCAACGGCGCGTGGGCGCAGAACATCGGTGTCGGTGAGACCTACATCGACTTCCTGGGCGACAAGGCGGGCATCCGTCTCCAGTACGGTGGAAACTTCACCATCTACGGCGCGAAGGATGGTCAGCTCTTTGAGGAGACCCCCGAGTACGAGAGTGTCAATATGTTCCAGAACGAGATCGATTCCTTTGTCCGTTGCATCCGCACGGGGGAGAAGCTGGCCTCCCACATCGATCAGGCCGTCATCACGGCTCGCATGATGCAGGCAATCTATGACTCTTCGGACAGCCGCTCCGAGGTCAAGCTGGATTGGTAAAGAGGTGTCGATATGTCCCGTGTGTACAGTTCTGCGGAACAGCTCATCGGGAACACCCCTCTGCTTGAACTGACCCGCATCGAAAAGCATCTGAACCTCTCGGCTCGCCTGCTGGTCAAGCCGGAATATTTCAACCCCGCCGGCTCGGTCAAGGATCGGGTCGCGCTGGCTATGATCGAGGATGCCGAGCGGCAGGGTCTGCTTCGACCCGGCTCGGTCATCATCGAGCCGACCTCCGGCAACACCGGGATCGGGCTGGCCTCGGTGGCGGCTCAGCATGGCTACCGCCTCATCATCGTCATGCCGGACAGTATGTCGAAGGAACGCCGCCTCCTGATGACCGCTTTGGGTGCCGAACTGGTGCTGACCGAGGGACGGCTGGGGATGCGGGGCGCGATCTCCAAGGCCGAGGAGCTGGCGAGGGAGATCCCCGACAGCTACATCCCGGGTCAGTTTGACAACCCCGCCAACCCGCGGGCGCACTACGACCACACCGCTCCCGAGATATTCGCCGACACCGACGGTGAGGTGGATATCTTTGTCGCGGGGGTCGGCACCGGCGGCACCATCACGGGGGTCGGTCGCTACCTCAAGGAGCACAAGCCCTCGGTGCAGATCATCGCGGTGGAGCCGAGCGGCTCTCCCGTCCTCTCGGAGGGCAGGGCAGGGGCGCACGGCCTTCAGGGCATCGGCGCGGGCTTTGTCCCATCGGTGCTGGACACCTCGGTGTACGACGAGATCATGACCGTGACCGAGCAAGAGGCCTACGAGGCGGCTCGTATGCTGGGGAAGAGCGAGGGTGTGCTGGTAGGGATCTCCTCCGGCGCGGCACTCAGCGCGGCTATCCGTGCGGCCGAGCGACCCGAGAACGCGGGGAAGACCATCGTGGCTCTCCTGCCGGACACGGGGGACAGATACCTGTCCACGGCTCTGTTTGATCCGGAGTCTTGATCAAATATGCAGAAAAGCCCATCGGTGCCACGGCACCGATGGGCTTTTGGCATATCTCGACCTTAGGCGGAGGCCGTCGGCAGACACACCGACAGCACGGCTCCGGTATCCGGCAGGGTCGCCGACAGGAGTCGCAGACCGGGGGGGACTTGGGCGGCATCAAAGAGCAGGGGCTGCCCTGTTCCCGTGTGCTTCGCAAGAGCCTCTTTGCAGGTCCAGATGCGGGTGAAGTCCGCCGATAGCCCCTGCGGATCAATTCTCAACAGGGCTTTCTCGTCGACCGTGCAGAACCGTGCGGACAGTCGTGCGGCGCGGTCGGGCGGGATCGGCTCCTCCACATCTACCCCGACCCGCCTACCGCCGCACCATAGGGCACAGACCGCATGGGCGGCAGAGTGGGAGAGGTTCATGTCGGGTGCGGAGAGCGCGGGGATACGCGGAGCGAGGTAAGGGCGACCGTGCTCGTCACGGCGGAGGGTGAAGTCCTCGGTGGGGTAGCCCGCCGCCCGCAGAAGGGGCGGCAGGAGTGAGAGCGCGGTCAGCCGCACTTGCGTCGTGGGCTTCCCCATCATGGCTCGGAGGTAGTCGCTACTGTCGGGAAAGGCAGTACTGAGGGTGGTATACAGCTCGTTCGCAGTCGGGAGAGACCCGTCTGTGCGGCAGAGTGCCACCGACAGCCCCGGTATGTCGCGGAGCGCAGGCGGGACGGGTAGGCAGTCCATCAGCCACCCAGCCCCATCTGCTCCATGAGGCGTTTGTTGAACTCCTCGGCGGTGTTGTAGCCCATCTTCTTTTGGCGGTAGTTCATGGCGGCGATCTCCAGAATGATGGCCAGGTTTCGACCGGGCTTGACGGGAATGGTGATGGATGGAATATCAATGCCCAGAATGTTGGTCTTCTCCTCGTCCAGACCCAGACGGTCGTACATCTTGCCCTGGACCCAGTTCTCCATGTTGATGACCAGGTCGATCCGCTCGGTCATCTTGACCGCGCCCATGCCGAAGATGCGGCGCACATCGATGATACCGATGCCGCGCAGCTCGACATAGTGACGGATGATCTCGGGAGCCGTTCCCACCAGCGTGCGGTCGGACACCCGCTTGATCTCCACGGCATCGTCGGCGATGAGACGGTGACCGCGCTTGATCAGCTCAATGGCAGTCTCGCTCTTACCGACTCCGCTCTCGCCCAACAGGAGAAGACCCTCGCCGTAGACCTCGATCAGCACGCCGTGGCGCGTGATGCGGGGGGCTAAGTGGGTGTTGAGGGAGGCGATCATGGCGGCCATGATGGGGCTGGTCTTGCGGGGGGTGCGCAGGATGGGAACCCCAACTTCCTTTGCCTCGGCCTCCATCTCCTCAAAGACCGGCAGATTGGTGGTGTACAGAATGGCGATGGGACGAGCCCGGACATAATTGACGATGCGCTGGCGGCGTTCCTCGGGGTCAAGCCCCATGAGGTAGCGGTGCTCGGCGTTGCCGATCATTTGGATGCGCTCGGCATCGAATATCTCAAAGAAGCCCGCCAGAGCCAGACCGGGACGGCTGATCTCCGGGGTCGTGATCAGAATATCCGCATAGTTGTCGGGCAGCACGAGCTCCTCTAAGGAGAACTCCTTGGCAAGCTCCGAGAGCGGAATGGAATACACTTCTTTTGACATGATTCAAACTCCTTTTCGGTTTTATTGCGTGATATCCATCTCGATATAAGCCGCGCTCCCGTGACCGGGCAGGGTGACCGTCAGTGTCCCGCCGCTGACCGTGGCGGCATACCCGGACAGGGCAGGGTAGACATCGGTCACCCGCAGGTCGTGTGCGTAGCGGGAAAGCTCCACCGTGACCGTCTGCGGGCAGTCGTCCTGCTCGGCCGTAGACCACACGGCGAGGAGCAGCTTGCCCCCCTCGCGGTCAAGCAGACCGTAGGCGTAGCCCTTGCGCTCCGAGAGCCGCAGGGTGCCCATCGGGTAGATCGGGACGGCGCGCATGACGGTGGCGCGGTTGCGCTTGTATATCGTAGCGGCCTCCTGCATCAGGGAGAGGTTAAAGTCATCGGCGCAGTCGATGTGCCCGGAGAGGTACATAAGCCCCATCATGCCGGAGACCATGCTGTGCACCGTGACCCGCCCATCGGTAAACCGCGCCGTGAAGTCCTCCGAGGGGCGGAAGCTCTCGCGGTAGTCAATGGCGACCGGGTAGGGGCAAGCCCATACCCCGATGCGCTCAGGCGGCAGGCAGGCGGACAGCCCCGTGACCAACGAGGGCTCCCGCAGGTAGTCCTCCTGGTCGCTGGCGGATTGCAGGTAGAAGTGGCGGACGGCACCAAAGTCGGAGCGCATGGCACCGGAGCAGCAGCTCTCGATGATAAAGTCGGGGTGCGCGGTGCAGACCTCATCCACAAAGGACAGCACGGCGGCGGCGTGCTCG
Source organism: uncultured Clostridium sp. (assembly GCA_964463245.1). Taxonomy (GTDB): domain Bacteria; phylum Bacillota; class Clostridia; order Oscillospirales; family CAG-272; genus CAMEON01. The sequence continues at coordinate 44,099 of CAYXBU010000007.1, forward strand.
GACAGAGCCTCGGCGGGGTTCTTGTCGGGCTCTCCGGGGGTATCGATGCCGATGCCCACGGTTTGGTTGTAGTCATTCTTGACATAGCGTACGCCCATGGCATACAGGGACTCGAATACCGCACGGATATGCGACCGCACAATCGGGTTGCGGAAGTCCATGAAGCAACGAACGCCGCCGATGACCTTCCCGTTGCGGTAGAGCAGAGCCTCCGGGTGCGCCTTGGCAAAGGCAGAACCCAGTCCGACCGACTCGATCTCCAGCCAAACGCCCGGCTTCATGCCCCGTGCGGTGATCTCGTTCAGGATTCCCTGTAAGCCGCCCTCACCGAACAGGCTGTCATCCGGAAGCCAGTCTCCCATGTCCAGTGCCCAGTTGCCCGCCGTCTTGAACCAGCCCGCATCGATCACGAAATACTCCGCGCCGACCCGTGCGGCAGCATCTATCAGCGGGATGAGCTTGTCCCGAGTGGGCAGTGCCCAGAGGCAGTTCATGTAATCGTTGAAGCAGAGCGGCGGTACATCCTCGGGGAAACGGCGCAGGATCAGCCCGCGGCGGGCGACCGTCAGTGCCGCCACGGCCTCCTCAAAGCCGCCCTCCACGCACCCGTAGAGGGTGGGGCATGTGGTGTAGCTCGCGCCGGGTTGGAGGGTGATCGACCAGCCGTTCAGAGTCCCGCAGGTCGTGCCTGTAAAGACACACAGGTCGGAGTTGTCGCGCTGTCCCTCGGCGCAGACCTCGATCTGCCAGCTCTGCCCACCGACCAACAGCTCGATGTAGTAGGTCTTACCAAGCTCGGTGTCCTCCAGAAGCAGGACGGGGTGGTACTTGTTGGTGCTCCAGGTGCCGATGCTTGCCAGTCGCACCGAGGTCTGAGATTGATGATTGTAGGTCTTATACAGCCCGGCATCCTCCAAGGACATATGCCGCCACTGCCCCTCGCCCAGCCATGCGCTGTAGGCGAAGTGGACACGAAAACGATCCTCGTCCCAGTGCCGTGTGCCGTCGGCACCGATGCTCGTTAAGAAGGCAGAACTGAGGATATCCACCGAGAACGGGGCACTGCTCGTGTTTCGGAGGATGGTCTTCTGCAGGGTAGCTCCGCCGGGGAGACTTTGCTGCTCCAAGGTGATCTCGGCCGTGCCGTCGCGCAGGTTATACTCCCCCGGTGCGATCTCCCGCGCCTGTTCGTATACGCCGTTGGAGGCGAGATAGGTATTGTTGTTTTCGGATGTGAAATTCAGATAGAATCGAGATGCCATATCCATGATTTTGATCCTTGCCTTTCTTCTCAGATGTGTCCGCTCTCCCACGGACGGTATCAGTATACCACAATCTGCCTCTGATGTCAACCGATTTTGGGGTGC
>CAYXBU010000007.1:45565-53259 GCA_964463245.1 uncultured Clostridium sp.
CGGACGGTATCAGTATACCACAATCTGCCTCTGATGTCAACCGATTTTGGGGTGCATGAAGAAAAAAGGATGGGAGTCTCGGGACTCCCATCCAAGTGTGTTACCTATGGGCAGCTCGGCGTCTGCGCTTGCCGACAATGGCAAGCCAGGCGGCGGTCAGAGCCAACACGGCGCACCACGCCGATCCTCCGATGGCGGAGCCACAACCATTGTCCTCCCGGGTGGAGGCGGTCGTCGGCTCGGCGGTGTTCGTTTCGGATGCAGATTCCGTACCCGAAGCGGTTTCGGGCGTAGTCTCCGAATCTGTAGACGGTTCCGTGCTCGGTTCGGAGGAGGGCTCGGTAGACGGTTCCGTAGATGGCTCGGTAGCCGGTTCAGTAGATGGCTCGGTAGACGGTTCCGTATCGGTCTCGGGCGGAGCGGCCTCAACCACATGAACTACCGTGCCGCCAATGTAGCGTCCATCTTCTGAGTAGGCGTAGATCAATGTCTCGCCGATATGGCTTGCGGTAAGAACGCCATCCGTCAGGGTAGCGGCCTCTCCCACGACCGTCAGCTTGAGAACGGTGGAGCCCTGCGCGGTAATGCCCAAGGCTGCGGTCTCACCGAGGGGAAGGGTGATCAAAGAGTGCTTGACCTCGATACCGCCTGCGTCCTCGGGGTACACCAGGTGTGCTTTGTAGAGCGCGGCGATGTCCTCGGGAGCCGGGATCTCGTTGAGAAGCTCGCCCTCGGTGATCGAACCGATGAAATCAAGACCGCCCTCTACGAGCCGACCATAGTAGAAGCTTTCCTCACCTGTAGGCAATTCAAAATCTGCGGAGACGGATCTTTGATGGGCACCGTCTATGTATATCTCGAATTTTCCGTCGGTGTGGAGGATGGTCAGCATATGCCAGTCGCCCACATAGCCCTTCAGATCAATGCCCATGCTGATGGGCTTATTATTGTTGACGGCAGAGCCATAGAAGCACAGGTCGCCGTTGTTGGTATATATCTCAAAATGACGATTCGAGGACTTCTCACCCTTGGCAAACAGGATATGGTAGCTGTCGGTGATGCCGCTGGCCTTGAACCACAGGTTGACGGAGGAGCCGTTGTTGAAAACGAAATCGGTTTTTTGACTCTTGCCGATGTCGTTGCCCTCGGCGACTGCGTAAGGCTTGCCGTTGTCGGAGTTCGTATTCAGCTCTTCTGTGGCGAGAACACGATCATAGAGACGGATCGTGTCCAGCATGCCCCCGAAGGCCATGCTGCCGTCTGTCTGTCCGCCGAAGGAGATATCTCCCACCGTCTCCTTGATGGCAGTCTTAGCTACACAGCCACCCACGGCCTTTCCGTCGGCATAGACGGTGATATGGTCGTTCTGCCAGATGAAGGCCAGCTGATGCCAACCACCCTTCAAGCTATTGATATTAAAGCCCATATCGAATTCGCCGGCATCGGGGGCGTAGAATAGCATTTGACCGTCCTTGAGATAGATCTCAAAGTGACCGGAAGCCTTGGGTCCCTTGGCGATCAAAACATTATAGCCGGACGAGGCTTGTCCCTTGATCCACATGGTCATGGTCTTTCCCTCGTTGAAGGTGTAAGGAACGTCGCGGAGACGGATGCCGGCGCCGGGGGCGAGGGCACGACCGCTCTGTCCGCTCTCGGTGAAGGACGGCACAGCGGAGACACTCTCCAAACGTGCCGAGAAAGAACCGCCGGAGAATGTGTTCCCATTGCCGTCGTCCTCAAAGTCCACCGAGAGGTAGAGGTCTCGCTCTACGGTGGCAGAGGCATAGCCGATGCTGTTTTTCTTGTGCTTGGTGTCGGTCAGACCGATGACACCGATGGTATACATTTTGGAAGGATTTATGCCCTCACAGGTCAGCGTTACGGTCAGTTCATCGGCCGACAGGACGGCAGAGGTGACAGAGGCACCATTGTTGAGCATATAGTAAGCGGGATCCTCGGCTCGGTCACGGCTCATGGGTGTGGAGAATGTCAAGATGATGGTATTATCCGTTCCGTAGTTGGCCGAGCGAAGTGTGGGAGCGGTAGGATCGGAGATGGTAGTAAAGCGGATCTGTTCCGATGTCCCGGATCTGTTTCCGTTGTTGTCTACGGCTTCGATCGTTACGGAGTAGGTCGCGACCTCGGCCAGACCCGTTAATCTCATGGTGGTATCGCCATCCTGCGCGAAGTGGGTGATGACCTTTCCATCCTCGCCGGTGACCGATACATGGTAACCAAACAGCCCGCCCTCGTCCTTGGAGGCTGTCCAGCTAACGGTAGCCGAATCAAAGGACAGGTCGCTGACCTTGAGATCACCCGGAACCGTCGGTGCAACCTTGTCGGCGGGATCCTTGAGGTTGAAGCAGGTGACTCCTTCCACAAGCGAGCCGTCGTTGACGGTCAGGGTGACCGTCTCCCCCGCGTCCAGCCAGAAGAAGTTGTCCGAAGTGATGAATTTCGCCGAATCTGAGGTCTGCAGCTCCACACTCAGAGCCGGGAGGTCTCCCGTGTTCTTGATGGTGACCGTGTTGCCGCTGACTGAGTAGGAGAGGGAGGTGCGGGGCAGGTAGAAGAGACAGCCCGACTCGTACTCGTAATTGAAGTAGGCAAAGGTGCGGTTGACATACTGACCCTCGACATAGAGATCCACCGTGATGCTCAAGGGCGTGTGGGCGGTCTGCTCGGCGGTCAGCGTAAAGTCTCCTGCCTTGCCGACCGCTCCGACCGAGCCGCTTCCCCTGAAGGTCTCGGTCTTGATCACGGTCAGCTCCTCGTCATAGGCCGTGACTTTGACCGACCAATCCTTCCCCTTGAGGGCATCCATATCGTCCAGCACATGTATGGGAAGAGTCAGTGACTCGGATTCTCCCTTGGCATTGTAGGTATTGTAGTGATCGGTCTTGGGGGCTGCCATGAGGGAGCGGTATGCATCCTGCATCATGTAGTAGGAGATCTTGGGCGCGCCGTACCAGTCTACGATGGACCAGGAAGCTCCGGGGTAGTTGTCGTTGAGCTTGTATACGACATTGATGGAGCTATAGGGGTTGTTGATGCGAGCGTTGATGGCGGGCAGATAATCTGCCTGCGCCTGAGAGAGCTGAGACCCACGCACCAAGCTTTCAAGGGAGTTCACCTTGTTGAAGAGAGAGGCGTAGTAGATGTGGGTGTCGATGTCATACCCACGTGGAGTCGGATTCCAGCCCTCGTAGCCGTTGAAGGTGGCAGTGTGGTAGGCAAGGACACTGTTCTCGCTGATCGGCCACTCTGCCATATCCTCGGGGGTGGCATACTTGGCGATGGAATCCAAATTCATCATAGCCCCCAGACCATACTCGGTCAGGTTGACATTCTTCATGTCGGAGTAGGTCCTGATGTAGTGCTCGGGGGTCGCTCCCGACCACCAGATGTGATCGTGGGTGATGTTGGTGCCGCCGGTACCGCCGTCCTGCCGCCAGAAGTCACGAGTGCCGTCGGTCTCATAGGTCAGCTTTCCGATGTTGTTCAAGACAGTGTCGGTGTAGGGCGCATTTCCCTCGTTTCCACCGCCCCAGACCACCAGGGAAGCGCGGTTCCGCAGGCGTTTCGCTCCCAGAATGACCGTCTCATAGAGCACGTCGGAGGGTTGAGTCTGCGTGCTGTCCCAGCAGCAGGGCCACTCCTGGTAGACGCAGATGCCGTACTCATCACAAAGATCATAGAACTCCTCGGTCTCCACCAGACCGCCGCCCCATGCACGGAAGTAGTTGATCCCGGCATCGTGTGCGCGGGAGAGGATGCGGTCGTAGTCCTCGCGGGTGAAGCGCATCATGGTGTCGAGGGTACACCACCCCGCACCCTTCATGTAGATGTCCTTGCCGTTGATGACGAACACGCGGTTATAGGTGTTCTGATGCTCACCGGAGGGGAGTGCCTTGTAATCCAGAGTGCGCATACCGAAATCCGTCTCGGCATAGGAGACGGTGCCGTCCGCAGCCCGGAAGGTCACCTTCATGGTGTACAGGTTCTGCTCGCCGTAGCCGTTCGGCCACCAGAGCTTGAAATCCGGGATGTCGCAGCGGTAGCGCAGGGTGGCGGAGTCCGTGCTTCCCTTGGATACAGTCTTGGTAAAGTAAGCGGTCGTGCCCTTGAAATTCTTGGGCGTGAAGGAGACGGTCAACTCGCCCGAAATATTGCCGCTCTGTTTGTTGAGCGCAATGGCCAGATCCACCGTGCCTTTCTCGTGATCGATGGTGGTGATGAAGGGGGAGTCCACTGTGACGGAGGGCACATCCCGCACCGTTACCGATTGCCAGATCCCCAGCGGGTACAGCTTGGCGTAGTGCCAGCCGTAGGAGCAGTTAAAGACCACCGTGTTGCCGTAATACTTGGCGGGAGAGAGATGTACCATCAGCAGGTTCTCCCCCTGTCGAATACTGTCGGTCACGTCCACATAGGGACCGCCGAACATACCCTCGTGGGAGGCGATCTTCTTCCCGTTGAGGTAGATGTCCGCCACGTTGCAAAGTCCGTCAAAGGCCAGCTCCACACGCTCTCCCTTGCCTTCATAAGTAAAGCTGCGGAGGAAGTACCAATTCTTGCTGCTCTGATTGTTTGCAGACTTCATGTTGTCCGACAGGTAGGGATCCTCGATCACCCCTGCCTCGGTCAGTGCGGTGTAGATGCTGCCGGGAACGGTCGCATCGTAGGCTTTCTCCCAGCCCTTGCCAGATGCCAGCTCGGCGATCTTGTTGGCACCTCTGCCTGCACTAAGCATCTTCCAAGTGCCGTCGAGCGAGAGGGTGTAATTCTGCTCGTTCTGCGCGGGTGCCTTTCCCGTGGAAAGAGTCACCGTTTCGGGGGTTCCGCTCATCGGAGAGGCCTGGTTCTTGTAGTAGGTCTTTTGCTCGTACTCTGCCAGATCCATGCCGTGTGCCGACAGGATGCCGAACGGCACAGCGGACAGAAGCATGGCTACTGCCAATACTGTTGAGAGCAACCTTTTGTGCACCTTTTTCATGTTTTCCGTCCTTTCGTTGCGTAAAATTGGTATTAAACCACTATTATTCTACCTGCTTGTCGGAGGTTTGTCAAGAAACGAGAATCGCGTTTTCTTGCACTAAAATCCCACTTGTTCCCCAGAACCGTAATTCCTTCATGGATATTCCTCTTGACAAATCGCGTTTTGTCCTGTATGATATAGGAAAAGACACCTGCGGGTGTCCGCGTGAGAAAGGAAGTGCGTGTGTATGGAGATCAAGTCCCTGTGTGTATGTGAGCTTCACAGCGGAAGCTTTGCCAACTCGCGGGTCAGCCGGGAAACGGAGGTAAAGACCCTTCCGATCCTCTCGGTGGTTCAAAGCGTCTGCGGGTCTTATCGCATCTCGGTGGACGGGAGTCCCGAGATGGACACCGGGGAGATGGGGGTATTCGTTGCTCCGCGACAGGTGATCCAGCGCATTCGACACATTTCGGGAGAGCAGGGGACGATGGATGCACACTGGGTATTCCTCGATGTGGACGTCAATTCAGCGTATAAGCTGGATGATCTGTACGATTTTCCCGTGGTTCTCCCGCTTCAGTATGGGGAGGAGATATATCGGCTGATCCGTGAGGTACAGACCCGGGAGGATCTGCCGTCCCGTCTGCCCGCCGCCCACCGCATCCTGGCTATCCTGCTTGAGACCGCATCTCCCAAGCCACATATCCCGGAGGATATGGCTCTGTTGCGGAACTATGTGGAAAAGCATTACATGGAGCCGATCACGCCTGAGGATCTCGCCGATATCCTGCATTGCTCCCGTTCGGCCATGTATCGCCGTTTCCAACAGTATTTTCAGGTCTCCCCCAGCCGGTATATCAACACCGTTCGCATCCGATGGGCAACTTTCCTGCTGACCGAGACGGATCTGTCGGTGGGGGAGGTCGCCGCGGCAGTCGGCATTCACAACCTGTCCTTTTTCGCGCGTCTTTTCCGTGCGACTGTCGGCGAGACGGCTGTGTCCTACCGTCGGAGGCGGAAGCCGTAAGTCTGCCCTCGAAAGGTCGCGTAAAGGAAACACCTACATGGGGAAGAAAGAAAATATGGTCTGTAATTTGGCTGTTTTGATAATTCCGTGAAAAGAGGCTTGGCCACGTCTATTTTCCCTCCCGCCCCCATATACTGCACTGACGAATGCAGGAATAAGCGGAACGGAGGATCATGTATGGCTGAGCATTCCATTTACAAGGACATCGCCGAGCGGACGGGCGGCGACATTTACATCGGGGTGGTGGGTCCCGTCCGATCCGGAAAATCCACCTTTATCAAACGCTTCATGGAGGCGTTGGTGTTGCCCAACATGGGTGACGGCTACTCCCGCGACCGTGCGCGGGACGAGATGCCGCAGTCGGCGGCGGGTAAGACCGTTATGACGACCGAGCCGAAATTCATCCCGGACGAGGCCGTCACGGTGAGCCTGGACGACAGCGCGGTCATGCGGGTCAAGATGATCGACTGTGTGGGCTACATCGTGGACGGAGCCATGGGCACGGTGGAGAACGGACAGCCCCGCATGGTACGCACCCCGTGGAGCGAGGAGCCGATGCCCTTTGTCGAGGCCGCCGAGATGGGCACCCATAAGGTCATCACCGAGCACGCCACCATCGGGATGCTGATCACCACCGACGGCAGTATCGGGGACATCGAGCGGGAGTCTTATGTCGAGGCCGAGGAGCGGGTCGTGCGGGAGCTGAAGGAGATGGGTAAGCCCTTTGCCCTGATCTTGAACTCGGCGCATCCCGAGTCGGACGCGGCGGCGACCCTGGCCTATGAGCTGGAGGTCAAGTACGGGGTTCCGGTCGCGCTGGTGTCCTGCCTGGAGCTGAACGCGGAGGATATCCGCCACATTCTGGAGCTGGTGCTTCTGGAGTTCCCCGTGACCGAGGTGCGGGTGCGCCTGCCGGAATGGACAACGGCTCTGGAGCCGACCCACCGCATCCACACCTCCTTGATCGGACAGCTCCGCCGTGCCTCGGATCGTGTCAAGCGCATCGGGGACATACGGGAGGCGTTCTCCGACCTCTCGGAAAACGAGTACATCGAGAGTGCCTCGGTGGACGAGGTGGACTTGGGGCGGGGCTGTGCCACCGTGACCCTGCACATGGCGGATGACCTCTACTACCGTGTCATCAGCGAGCTGACCGGATTTGATATCGGCGGGGAAAAGGAGCTGATCTCTCTCCTGCGCTCCCTGGCGGGCATGAAGGCGGAGTACGACAAGGTAGCCGCCGCCCTGCGGGACTGCGAGGACAGCGGCTACGGGATCGTTATGCCGGATGTAGCGGATATGACACTGGATGAGCCCGAGATCGTGCGTCAAGCGGGGGGCTACGGGGTGCGCCTGCGGGCTTCGGCCTCCTCGGTGCACATGATCCGCGCCAATATTCAGGCCGAGGTCAGCCCCATCGTGGGCACCGAGCAGCAATCCGAGGACATGGTGCGCTATATGCTCAAGGAATTTGAGGAGGATCCGGCACGCATCTGGGAGTCCAATATGTTCGGGAAATCCCTGTATGAGCTGGTCAACGAGGGCATCCACGCAAAGCTGGAGCATATGCCGGAGGCCAGCCGTCAGAAGCTGTCCGAGACCCTGGAGCGGATCATCAACGAGGGGAGCGGCGGGCTGATCTGTATCCTGCTGTAAGACAAGCGGGGCACTTCACTAAGGAGGTGCCCC
>CAYXBU010000008.1:0-1223 GCA_964463245.1 uncultured Clostridium sp.
TCAAGAAGATGATCCAGTCCTACGAGAACAACCTGCAGAACAAGTAACCTGACCCGACAAAAAAGGGGGGTACGGCCTGTGCGCCGCACCCCTCTTTTCAGTATTGTCCGCCCGTATCAGGAGGGCAGAACGACGCCGAAGTTGCAATAGTAGAAGTAGGTTCCGCCCTGGGTATAGAAGCCGAAGCCGCCACCCTTAAGGTCAGACACGAGGATCTCAACGTGAGTCCAGCCGCCCAGCTTCAAGGCGAGGTCGCCGTCGGCGGCGTACTCCTCGATGTTGACGGTGACGGCGGTGAAGTTGCTGCCGATGGAGAAGTACATGGCCGCCTTGTCGTCGATGTTCCAGGTCGGCTCACTGCCGTACTGCGCGGGCATCCAGATGTCAAAGGACAGGATCGCGCCCTCCACGCCCCGGTAGGCCTTGATGGGATCGTCCATGAAGCGGAAGGAACGGGACTCGTAGCTGGTGTCCCCCGCGTAGTTGTAGACCTGTACCAGCTCATGCTCCTCGTCCAGGATCACGGGATCGATACTGCCGGCGGCGTTACCGGGGAACATATTGCGCTTGATCTCCTTGCCGTTCTCATCGTATTCGCAGACATCGATGGGATGGAAGTTCTCGGGCAGGGCGGGCATGGAGGCCTTGACCGCGTCATGCTCCGGGTTGCCCTTGTGTACCACGCCGATATTGGCAATGTAGATGGTGCTGTTCTTCTCGGTCAGGATGCCGAAGCTGTCCCCGCGCAGGTCGGCGACGGGGATCTCAAAGACATTCCAGCTCCCGATGGACGCGGCCAGCTTGTTGCCGCCCGCCGCCGTGGCGGGAACTGCCTTGTAGGCACTGTATTCGGTGCCCATGGAAAAGTACAGGTAAGCCGTCTCCTCGACCCACAGATCCTTGTTGCCCCGATAATTGTCGGGGATAAAGTAGGCCACGGTCACATAGGCGTAGATGTCGTCCTTGGCATCCGCCACGGCAGACAGGCTGTTGGAAAAGCTCAGGAGCCGTGCGGCGGGGGAATAATCCGTCGCGTGGTTCTCCACCCGCAGGACGCCGTCCCCGATGTCCGTGACTTGGATGCTGCCGTTCAGACCGAGGGTCAGCTGATCGACCGTGACGGGGGTCAGCTCTCCGTCGGGGGTGGGTACGCCGACCTTAACGGCCGCCTCGTCCACCGTCTCGGCGGGCTCGGTGGCGGGCTCGGTGGCGGGCTCGGTGGC
>CAYXBU010000008.1:1323-49908 GCA_964463245.1 uncultured Clostridium sp.
GGCGGGCTCGGTGGCGGGCTCGGTGGCGGGCTCGGTGGCAGGATCGGTCGCGGGTTCGGTCGCAGGATCGGTCGCAGGATCGGTCGCGGGTTCGGTGGCAGGGTCGGTCACAGGGTCGGTCATTGCTTCGGTGGCAGGATCGGTCGCGGGATCGGTCACCGCCTCGGTCGCGTGGGAGGTGCTCTCGGTCTCCATAGTCTTGTCCTCGTCGGAGCAGGACGCCAGCGTGACGGCGCAGGCCAATGCCAGCAGGATGGGTATCAGGCGCGCAAGCATATGCTTCATGATCTTTCATCTCCTTTTTCAGCGGATGGAAGCTCCGCTTTTGCATTATGCTATCACGATTTCAGCGGCTTGTCAAGCGGACGGGTATTCTGTTTACAAAAACTTCACTTTTTCGGCGACAGCGGGCAAAAACAGGCGGTTTTCAAAGCCTTGTGCGGGAATGCGGAGGGTATCGGAACGATGCAGGAACGGGTGCAGTTTTTTTTGCCGCGGCTCTTGTATTCCGTCAATATCTGTGCTATAATGTAGGCAACAAAAGCCATCATGCTTGTTCGGGAGGTATCCGTATGAAAAAGCGAACCCTTCGCCGTATGCCCGCTCTCCCCTGTCTGCTCGCGCTCTTCCTGCTGTTCTCGGTGCTGTGCCTGTGCACAGCCTGCTCGGAGGGCGACAGTGCCGTGACCGACACCCCCGCCGAGACGATCTCTGAGGCCGCCCCCGAGACGGTTCCCCCCGCTACCGAGACCGAGCCGGCAGGCGAGACCGAGACCGAACCCGCCTCCGAGACCCTCCCGCCGCCTACCGCCGCCGCCCCCGAGATCCACGACGGCTACACAGTCGCGGCGGTCTATCGGGAGCCCATCACCACCTCGAACGGCTCCGCGCAGGTCAAGCTGTCGGACGGGCTTCATCTGACCGTAGACTTCTCCTCCCGCTTTCTGGGGAGCGAGTCGGCGGTGGATCATGATACCATGCACTTCGGGGACATATTCCGCTCCGAGGTCATCAACCGCCAGCTCCCGGAGGACTTCCGTGCCGGCGACCTGAACGGCGACCGCACCGAGGAGCTGTTGACCTTCTCGGATCGCACCCTGACGGCCTGGCAGGTCTCCCCTTACACCACCAAGGAGCTGATCTGTATGCTGACCCAGACCTACAGCTTTGACGGCGTGCTGGCGGGGGTCGGCGACTTCAATTCGGACGGCTTCAACGACCTCTGCTTCTACACGGCGGACGGGCGGGTGGTGCTGTCCTTCTGGGACGAGGCCGCGCTGACCTTTGCCCCGCAGGACTACGGTCCCCTGCCGACCGTCACGGGCACCCTCGCCCACCCCGACCGGCTGTATGTCGGGTACATCAACAAGGACAGTCTGCCCGACCTGCTCTATGCCGACGGCATGACCCTGACCTCCTTCGCCTGGGACGGCACGGCCTTTTCCCCGCTCTCGACCTTCACCCTGCTTGACTGCGAGGGCTACAACCTCTGCGCCGTGTCCGACATCAACAGCGACGGTCTGTCGGACTTCGGCGTGATCCTGCACACCGAGGGCAAGCGGGATCGCATCTGCACCTACTTCGGGCGGGGGGACGGCCGCTTCGGTCCCACCTGCGACGAGGAGATCGGCAACCGCAACCTCTACCCCATCTGCGAGGTCGGGACCGCGCGCACGGTGCTGGTCTTCGGCGGCGGGGATGTGACCGGGGATGGCGTGGACGACTATGTGTCGGTCATGGAGGACGGACGCGCCGGTACCACCATGCTGTACCGCATGACCTACCCCACCGAGGCTCCCGCCTATGATTACTCCAGCCATGTCATCCGCCTGGAGGACGGCTCCTACATTCTCTACACCGGCACCCTCTACTCGGATTACAACACCGACAAATACAATGTCACGGCAGGCGACCACCTGATCGCCTACACCTCCGAGGACGGCGAGCACTGGTACCCGATGCTGGACGGCTGTTGCTTCCCGATCGGCTCCGAGCTGGGCGAGGACGGGCAGTGGTACTCCGGCAACACCATGGAGCCGGAGGTCATCTTCGTGGACGGTGTCTACTATATGTACTTCCAGACCGAGTGCTACACCACCCGTCCCGACGGCACCCGCGTGGGCAATGACCACATCGGCGTCGCCACCTCCACCGACGGTCTGCACTTTACCCCCTCCCGCGAGCCTGTCATCGAGACCGATGACCCCTACTTCTGCTTCCACCATCAGGAGGTCATGTATGTCCCCGACGACCCGGAGGGCTGCTTCTGGATGTATGTCGCCAACGCGGGCGACCTCGGCGGGGTGTTCCTGCTCAAATCCAACGATCCCTTCCACTTTGAGTTGAAGTCCGACGGTGTCCTGCGGAGGGTCAGCGGCTTCACCGTGGGCACCCAGGTGGGCTACATCAATGATGTGGCGGGCGGACGGCTGTTCGTCAACTCCCGCGAGATATACGACCCGACCTACGGCGGCGGCACCGACCTCAAGACCGTCGTGGGGCTGTCCTTCTCACGGGACGGGCTCCACTGGACTCCCTCGGAGGTCTGGTTCGCGGGGGTGGATGTCAGCGACCCGCATACCGCCGGGCGCAAGAACATGGTCTTCTCCGGCATCTCCACCTACAACGGCACCGGCGAGATCCGTCCGAACGAGGACGGCAGCTACACCCTGGTCTATGTCGCGTGCTGTACCGACCGCGGCATGGCTCCGCAGATATTCTACGCCAGCGAGGGCGCGGGCTTTGCGACCCTCGTGCTCAAGGCGGACACCACCGATTGAACCGCGCAAGCGCGCAAGCGGCGGCGGGAGGTTTCCCTCAAGGGAGCCTCCCGCCGCTCTTTTGATCCATGTTCAGAAAACATTCATGGAAATCCCCTTGCAATCCCGAGCGAAATGTGGTACAATGGCGGTAAGAACCGCACGGATGCGGCAGGAGCCGCATCGGAAAGGATATACCATTATGAATCAGACTGCCATGGATCCCGTTGCCTATGCCGCGGCATGGGCGAATGCCCCCCTGCGCCCCGCCGCGACCATCCTGTCCGCCGTCCGAGGCGGCGATGCGGACGACATTCTGAACGCTCTGGGCGGTCAGGGCGGCCTTGACCACCGTCGGGCGCGTTGCGCGGCTCTGCTGGAGGATTTCATCCGCGCCTTCGGAGCCGACCGCCCCGCCGCGCTCCTGACCACCGCCGGGCGCAGTGAGCTGTCCGGCAACCACACCGACCACAACCACGGCTGTGTCGTCGCCACCGCCGTTAGTCTGGATATGCTGTGCGTGGCCGCCCCCCGCGCCGACGGAGTCGCCTGCGTACACAGCGTGGGCTTTGACACGGACGAGGTCAGCCTCTCCCCGCTCCCGACCCCCGACAGCGTACAGAGCGGCAGCTCTGCCTCCCTCATCGCGGGGGTGGCGGCGGGCTTTGCCCGCGAGGGCTATGCCGTCGGCGGTTTTGATGCCTGCATGACCTCCGAGGTACTGCCCGGCTCGGGGCTGTCCTCTTCGGCGGCCTACGAGGATATGATCGGCACCATCCTCTCCCACCTGTACAACGGCGGGCGCGTGGACAACGTCACGGTCGCCAAAATATCCCAGTATGCCGAGAATGCCTACTTCGGCAAGCCCTGCGGCTTGATGGACCAGGTCGCCTGCGCTGTCGGCGGGATCGTCGCCATCGACTTTGCCGACCCGTCCGCCCCGCAGATCACCCCCATCCCGTTTGACATGAGCAAGGCGGGCTACCACCTGTGTATCCTCAACACCGGGGGCAACCACGCCGACCTGACCCCCGACTACGCCGCCGTCCCCGCCGAGATGAAGGCGGTGGCCGCCGCCTTTGGAAAGCCTGTCCTGCGGGAAGTGGAGGAGACCGACGTGATCGCCGCCCTGCCCACCCTGCGGGAGCGGCTGGGAGACCGCGCCGTCCTGCGCGCCCTGCACTTCTTTGAGGAGGATCGGCGGGTGGAGCGTCAGCGGGATGCCCTGCTGGAGGCCTGTGCCGCCGAGGCCGCCGAAGATACCGCCGCCGCAGAGGCGGCTCTCGCCCGCTTCTTTGCGGATGTGTCCGCCTCGGGGCGTTCCTCCTTCTGCTACCTGCAGAATGTGTACACCCCCCACAACGTGACCGAGCAGGGTCTGTCGCTGGCTCTCTGCCTGTGCGAGACCATCCCGGGTGTCCACCCGGCCGCCTTCCGCGTACACGGCGGCGGCTTCGCGGGAACCATACAGGCCTGGGTGCCCGCCGCCGAGGTCGAGACCTTCCGCGCCGCCATGGATGCCGTGTTCGGGCGCGGTGCTACCCTCGACCTGCAGGTGCGCCCCCTCGGTGCCGCACGGATCGGGTAATATCGGGGGAACTCCCCCGTCCCCCCCAAAAAACCATCAAAGGAAGCACAACCATTATGAAATCCAAGCACAATAACCGCCCCGCACGGCGGCCGACCGAGAGCAAGCCGGTCACGCCCGAGGCCAAGCGGCGGCTCGTGGTGGTCTTAGCCCTGTCCCTGTTCCTGCTCATCCTGTATTTCAGCGTGCAGAGCATGGCGGAGGACGGTACCCTGCCCCCCGCGGCGGGCTACGCCATCATGATCCTGTACATGGTCTCCTTCGCGGGACTTCTGATCGGCTACCTGCTCTACAACCGCGCCTTTGTCAACAAGGACGTGACGGTGGATATGCTCCCCGACGACTGGTCGGACGAGAAGAAGCAGGACTTCGTGGAGGGCAACCGCCGCCGCGCCGAAAAATCCCGCTGGCTCCTCTACCTGCTCATTCCTTTCATCTTCGTATTCATGGCCGAGGCTCTCTACCTGTTCCTCTGGATGGACAATCTCGAAAATTTCTTCAAATAACAAGGACTTTTTCTTATGCCTCAGACAACTTCCTACCGCCTCTTCACCCTCTACTCCGGCTCGGAGGGCAACGCCGCCTACCTGGAGACCCCGGGGGCGCGCATCCTCATTGACGCGGGTAAGTGCACCCGCACTCTGACCGCCTCCCTGCGGGAGGTGGGGGTCTCGCCGGACGAGCTGGATGCCATCTTCATCACCCACGAACACCGGGATCACATCGCCGCGCTGGAGGTACTGACCAAGCGGCATCCGATCCCGGTGCATATGCTGTTGAAGTCCGCCGAGCTGTTCCGCGCCACCCAGCCCGAGGCTCTGTGCTCCTGTCTGGTGCTCCACAAACAGCCGAACTTCACCGTGACCGTCGGAGACGTGACGGTACGCGCCTTCCCGACCATGCATGACAGCCGCGCCTCGGTGGGCTACCGCTTTGACCTTTGCGGGGTGTCGGTCGGCTATGCGACCGACACGGGCTGCGTGACCGAGGAGATGGAGGCCATGCTGTGCGGCTGTGAGACGGTCGTGCTGGAATCCAACCACGACGAGGAGCTGCTCATGAGCGGTCCCTACCCCTATGAGCTGAAGCTGCGTATCAAGTCCCGTCGGGGACACCTGTGCAATCGGGATGCCGCCGCGCTGGCGGTACGGCTGGCCGAGT
Source organism: uncultured Clostridium sp. (assembly GCA_964463245.1). Taxonomy (GTDB): domain Bacteria; phylum Bacillota; class Clostridia; order Oscillospirales; family CAG-272; genus CAMEON01. The sequence continues at coordinate 6,832 of CAYXBU010000008.1, forward strand.
CGGGCACACGGCACTTCCTGCTGGCGCACCTGAGCGAGATCAACAACTACCCCGACATCGCCTATGACGAGACCGCCTCCGCGCTGGCGGGGACGGGAGCGACCGTCGCGGTGGCGGCACCGGATCATGTCACGGCAGTGGTGGGTCGCGCCGACCTGCCCATCCCCCGCGCATTGCCGTCCGCGGCAGGAGGGGATGCCCTATGATGCCGCCTGCTGTCAAGTTCATCACGGTCGGCTCCCTCAAGGAGGCCTACCTGCGGGAGGCAGTCGCGGAATACCGCAAGCGGCTGTCGGGACACTGTCGGGTGGAGGAGCTGGAGTTGAAGGAATCCCGCCTCTCGGATCGCCCCTCGGAGGCCGAGATCCGCGCCGCGCTGGCGCGGGAGGGCGCCGAGATCCGCGCCGCCATCCCGCCCCGTTCCTTCCCGGTCGCCCTCTGCGTGGAGGGGGAAAAGCTCTCCTCCCCCGCCCTGACCGTCAAGCTGCAGGATGCCTGCCGCAGTGCAAGCAGCCTGTGCTTCATCATCGGCTCCTCCCACGGGCTGGATCCGTCGGTCAAGGCCGCCGCCCGCCTGCGGCTCTCGGTCTCCGACCTGACCTTTCCCCACCAGCTCATGCGGGTCATCCTGTATGAGGCGATCTACCGATGCTACCAGATCGATCTGGGGACGAAATACCACAAATGATATCTTCCCACAGGGGAGGGAGCCTTCCCGACGGATGGCTCTCTCCCTTTTTCTCTTCTTCCCGATGCTCTCCCGGGGCAAATTGCACAAGAAAACCCGCGCCGTTTCGTGCAGGATGCAAATTGACTCATGAAGAAAAAAAGAATATAATGAAGGCAGCAAGACTCCATCTTATATGAAAGGAAGAATCCCATGAAAAGAACTTCTTGCTTGCTGTTGGCGATCCTGCTGACAGTGACCCCTCTGCTCGGTGGCTTTTCCCTGCCCGCCGTGGCCGAGGATGAGCCGACCTCGGTCGAGGCGGTAAACTACTCCTATGCCCCCGGGCTGGCCGTCTGGTATGACGGTGTGCAGAACACCCGCGCCGGGCAGGACACCGACTCCACGGTCTGGGAAGACCTGATTGGGGACAAGGATATGTCCCTGACCACCAACGCCAAGAACCACTTTACCGAGGAGGGCTTCGCGCTGGATTCCAGCCGTCAGTTCTTCCCGCAGGGTGTCGTGGACATCGTCAACGGCGATGCCTTCACGGTGGAGATCCGCATGGGCGAGTTCATCTCGCTGGGTGCGAACTACAACACCTTCATGAACAGCTCGAACGACAACTTCGCCCTGTTCCGCCGCCTGAGCGACGACAACCTGTGCTTCAAGTGGGCAGCCGTCGCCGAGGGACTCCGTCCCAAGACCGACAAGGCTCTGGAGCGGCTCCAGAACGCGCTGGTCACGCTGACCTATCAGGTGGACGGCGAGGTCGCCATGTACGTCAACGGCGTGCTGCTCTCGGCCATGGATTGCACCACCGCCATGGGCGCGAATGACCTGTTCATCGGTCATGTGGATGCCAAGGCCTACAAAACCGTCTACAAGTCCCTGCGCTTCTACGAGCGGGCTCTGTCCGACGCCGAGGTAAAGCGCAACGCCGCCGTGGACGGCTATATGGATGTCAAGAGCCTGTATGTCGAGGACGGCTTGGTCGCCCTGTACAGCGGGATCTCCAACACCCGCGAGGGCTACGATCCCAATGCGGACAAGTGGGAGGATCTGGCAGGTCAGAATGACATCACCATCACTCAGAACGAGAACAACTACTTCACCCCCGAGGGCTTCCACCTGGACACCGCCCAGTACAACTTCCCGCAGGCTGTCGTGGACACCGTCAACGGCAAGACCTTCACCGTGGAGATGTACCTCGGCGACCTGATCTCCAAGGGTCAGTCCTTCAACACCTTCATCAACAGCTCCAACGATAACTTCTCCCTGTACCGTCAGGTGTCGAACGACTCGTTGCTGTTCAAGTTCGCCGCGAACCCCGCCTCCGAGCGACCTACCGTCTCGGACGGTATGTCCCTGTTTGCCAACTCGCTGATCACCATCACCTATGAGGTCGGCGGCAAGACCATCGTCTACGCTAACGGTATGCAGGTAGCCGAGAAGAGCAGTCCCAAGGCTATGGGCGCGGACGACCTCTACTTCGGTCACAAGGACGCCCAGCACAAGAACTACGAGACCATCTTCCGCTCCATCCGCTTCTACGACCGCGTCCTGTCGGCCGAGGAGGTCATGCAGAATGCCAAGGCAGACGGCGTGATCAAGGCCGACCGCCCCATCTCCCCCGGCTATGTGTCCATCGCACAGCCCAAGACCAATATCTCGGGTGACGTGGCACTGGTGCGCCGCGTGGATTCCGCCAAGGAGCTGACCGAGGTCATGAACGCCGAGGTCAAGCCCGCCGCCGTCATCCTCACGATCGATTCCTCCCTCCGCATTCTGGATGGAAACGGCAAGTCCATGAACACTCTGGCAGGTGTGCTGGAGGCTCTGAGCTACACCGTCATGCCGGTCTTTGAGCTGAAGGATGCCGCGACCGTCGCCCCGCTGGTCGAGTATCTCAACTCTGTCCGCTTCTCGGATTGCTTCTTCATGAGCAAGGATCCGTCGGTGGTCAATGCCGCCAGGATCGCTCTGCCGAATGCCCGCGGTGTCATCGACTACACCGAGACGTATAAGGATAAGAACGGCCTCACCAAGGAGGAGTGTCTGGAGCTCCGCAAGTCCATCAAGTCCAACAACGGCACGGTGGCTCTCCTGCCGCAGTCTGCGGCTCGTCAGGAGACGGTGCAGTACCTGTACGACAGCATCGTCAATGTCTGGGTACAGCAGGATGTGAAGGGAGCCGCCGGTCAGTACGACGCGCTCCTGTCGGGTGCGATCGGTGTCGTGTCGGATGACACCGCCGCCCTGTACGCCGCCGCCACGGCTCTGCCCGAGGATACCATGACCCGCGTCCCGCTGAACATCGGTCACCGCGGTCTGCCCAACGGCAACCCCGAGAACACCATCGAGGGCGCGCTCATCGCCTATGAGGCGGGTGCCGACGTCATCGAGCTGGACGTCTACATCACCACCGACGGCCATGTCGTGGTCATGCACGATCCCACCACCGGTCGTACCTGCAACAAGGATCTGAACGTGGCAAACAGCACGCTGGCTCAGCTCAAGGAGCTGTATGTCAACCGCGGCTTTGAGAACAACGCGGACAAGAACACCTGGCGCATTCCCACGCTGGACGAATTTTTGGAGGCCTTCAAGGGTCTGGATTGCCGCCTGTTCATCGAGATCAAGTCGGAGGATACCCGCCTCGTGCCCGCCATCCGCGATCTGGTCAACAAGCACGATATGTACGATCAGTGCGCCGTCATCACCTTCTCCACCACCCATATGCGCCTGATGCGCGAGCAGTGGCCGGAGATGTCGGTGGGTGCCCTGTGCTCCGGTATGCTGGGCGAGAGCGATTCGGATTCCGGAATGCGGAGCGTCATGGCCTTCATCGGCAAGTACAACGCCACCCTCAACCCGCAGAACTTCGGCTACGGTGAGAATGCCGTCCGTGCCGCTCTGATCCGCGGTATCGGCGTGTACCCCTGGACCTTCGAGGGCAACAACTATAACAGCTACTTCATGTGGGGCTACAGCGGCCTGACAGGCAACACCGCCTCCTCCCTGCGGAACTACACCAAGAGCCTGTCCATGACCGGTGCCGAGAACGGTGCGACCGTCAAGGCAGGTGAGTCCCTGAGCCTGACCATCTCGGCCGAGAACTACGCGCGTAAGAGCAGTACCGTCACCAAGAGTGCGGAGCTGATCTTCGTGGAGGGCGCGGATCTGGTCATCTGGGAAGATGGTGTCATGACCTTCAAGGGCGCAGGCGATGTGACCTTCTATGCGACCTATGTCAACAGCCGCGCCTCGAAGCAGGTGGTTGCGCTCCAGCCCATCACCCTGCACATCACGGATGATACCGAGGGTGTCACCCAGCCCGACACCGAGTCGGCTACCGAGCCGGGTGCCGTGACCGAGCCTGACACCACGGCAGACGAGACCGCCGCTCCCGAGACGGGTGCCGATGCGACCGCCGCCGAGACCTCCTCGGAGCTCTCCTCCGAGACCGCCGCCGAAAAGTCGGATGACGGCTGTGCCTCCGGTCTGAGCGGTGCCGCCGTTCTGCTGGCTGTCCCGGCCGTGCTGGTGGCTCTGAAGCGCAAGAAGGAAGACTGAACGAGTCCCTCATAAAAACCGCCCCCGACGCATTTGCGTCGGGGGCATATTTTCATACCGGAAAGGTCTGCCGGGCAGTCCTATCAGAAGGCCTCCCTCGGCTCGGTGTCCCACCAAAGCCCGCGTACGCGGAAGAGCCCGCTCACCGCGCCGGGGGTTCCCGTGCCGGTGAAGCTCAGTTTGAGGCGGAACCACTGACAGGGTCGCTCCGGCACGGGGACACGGTACAAGTACTCCCGCCCCCGCCCGCCGAGGGTGGCCATCGTTTCCCATGCCCCGCCGTCATATTGCACCGAGACCTGCATTTGACTGCCGATCCGACCACTTGCGCGTATAAAAACAGTCAGCAGCCGTCCGCCGTCCGGCAGGAGGGAGGTGTCGTCCCCGAACTCCACTTCGGCATTCGAGGTCGAGGGGGAGATGTCGGTACTCGTCATTCCCGCTCCCGGTGAATCCCCGAAGGAGCGGATCATGAACACCGCACCGTCCTCCCGTTGCAGAAGGCAGACCTTGCCGCGCCTGTAGATCAGCTCCGCAGGCCTCTTGAGAATGTCGGTGTAGTTGGCCTGCTCCAGGCAGTACCAGCCGCGATCCGGGTCGTAGAGATACAGCCACATGGTCGCATCGGTCTGCTTGACCGAGACATACAACACATGACCGTCCGTCCCGACCGACCGAATGGCGGATCCGTCCGGCAGAGCCTGACTGATCGGGGTGGAAAGCCCGCCGGAGTAGCGGTACAGGCGATCCCCCGAGGAGTAGTACAGCACGCCGCCCAGCTCGCAGATCGTGTTGGCATGGTACTTGGGGACACCGGGCGCCGATTGCTCGGTCAGCACAGCCACATCAGCCTGTATCAGCTTGCCGACCGTGCCGTTGCGCCCATTCAGGCGGGTGATGCCGTTCTCCTTGAAGAACAGGGGTGTCCCCTGCCAGACGGTGCAGGCCGTGAACGGCTCCTCTCCGTCGGTGGTCAGGGAAAAGGGCATCTGCTCCTCGGAAAGACCTCGGGTCGCGTACCAGTTCCACGGGTTCCCCTCCTCGCAGACGTATACCGTCCGTCCCGCAAAGCCGTACAGGCGGTTCCCCATGGCACATATACCCTCCAGGTCGGGCATGACCCGTCGGATACGCACCGTGAAGACCCCCTTTACGGGAAAGCCACCCGCCACCAGCAGGTTGGTCTGTGTCACGCCGGACAGCTTATAGTAGCCGTCCGGTGTGGCGGTTTCACCGTGGTCAAGCACCTCCAAGGAGATGCAATCCCCCGCGCGGAAGCCCATCTTGACAAGATCCCCCTGCGGGATGACCAGATGCAGGTAGTCGATGGACACATTTTCCAGTTCCCCCGTGTCCAGCAAGACAGAGGTCAGGCTGTCGTCGGTCGTATCGTAGACCGCACGATCCGGCAGGATAAACAGCTGTTCGCCAAACGAGGCGAATTGTTTGGTGTTTCGGGTCAGCTGACCGCGCTGTGTGGCCGTGCCGTACTCGGCATCCCCACCAATGTCGGCCGTGTACAGTGTCGCTCCGCGCACACTGACCAGCCGATCACGATGCACCGTCAGGCCGCTGTTCGACCCGCCGCGCCCGACCTTGACATACAGGGCGTGCGGAGCTCCCGTGACCAGGTCGGGGTAGCCGCGCGGGATCAGGTTGGTCATGCGGCTGATCCGCTTGGCCGACCTCTGTTCCGGCTCGGCTAAGCCCCCGAAGGCCGTCACACCGTGACGCTCATGCCGCAGCCGCCCCGGCTGTCCGGAGGAGCCGGGCAGTCGGGGTGCCCCCGGCATACGCTCAGGCAGAGCAAAGCGATCCCTCGTCTCGGTATCCAAAAGATGGCTCATGTTCCATCACCTCCCGCTTCGGCGGTCGCGGTCTCGACGGCCTCCAGTCGGCGGTCAAGCTGATCCAGAATAGCCCGGATCCGCATGGATCTCTCCTCCAGCTCACGGCTCAATCGGGCAAGGTAGGCCTCCATGCGGTCAGCTTGTCCCTCCGGGTCAGCGGGATCGGGGAGGTATCGTCCCGCCGTCAGGAGCAGATCGGTGTACTTGTTCTCCATGCGGTCAGCCCCCCTTTCCCATGCGGATCAGATATTTCGCGTAGTTGCGGTAGGCCGCGTTGAAGATGGCCGCCCCGTTCTCGTAGCGGGCGTAATCCCCGCTCTCATACTCGATCAGAGCCACCAGGTACATCCAGTATATCTGATCATAAGGGAAGGGCGCGGAGAGCTCTGCCTCGTCCGACGGCGCGGCGACCTCCGCCTGCCGATCGGCATCCTCCCCCAAAAGCTCGACCCTCAGTCGTCCCTCCAGCTCCCGAAGCCATCGCTTCTTGACCTCCGTCGGAACCGCATTGGGCAACAGAACGTCCACAAAGGACAGGCAGGTGTTGACAGTCATTGATATCCTCCTTAAACTCCTTTTTAGCGATGATCGCCTATTCTTGTTCGCGGCGGGAGGCAGGAGTCTCCCTGCCTCCCCGCGCATTTACCCGAGCTTCGCCTCGGCCTCGCGGAAGCGATCCTGCTCGGCCTCCTGGAGGGTCGCGGCACACATATCCTGGATCTCCGATTGATCCAGCACCAGCGCGAACTTGCGCTTGATGGTGATCCACTTGCCGCGCTCGATCAGGCAGTTGTGCCCGTTGACCGCCACATAGACACGGTCACGGTAGCGATCTCCGTCTCGGAACAGGCGGATCTTGACCGGCTCGTTGAGGTAGGCCTCCACGTCGTGTACATTCATGTTTTCCATATATCCAGGCTCCTTTCGGCTCAGTTGTTCTCGCCGGACTCGAAGGTCGAGGCGGTCTCGACCCGCACCATGAAGGCCTCCACCAGGCGGACGGTGGCCTTGTTGGCCTTCCAGCCGACGGTAGCACGCTGGTTCAGCGGGTCGGAGGTACCGGCACTACCCAGCTGCTTGACGATATGCTCCAGACCGCCGTGACCCAGCTCGGTGGTGCCGTAGGCGTTGTCCCCCATGACCAGCGTCGCGTAGACATCCCGACCGTCGGCTCCCGCCTCGCCGGGATAGATCAGTGCATTGTCGGAGCAGGTGATGAGGAAGGAAGTGGTCTTGGTCGCATCGGTGTACAGAGTCATGGTGTCGGTGGTGTTGGCACCGACATAGGCGTGCTGGTTGCCGATCAGCACCCAGCGACCCACCAGCGAGGAGGCCGCCACGGCGGCGCCATCGAACTTGACGTTGTTGCTCCCGCTGACCGCGCCGTTGACCGACAGGGTGCGGGAGGTCGCAGCCAGATCCGGTGCGTGGAAGATCTTGGCCTCGGTGGACTCCACGAAGCGGACACCCTCGATGCGCCCGATCTCGCCCTCAAAGATGTGGCTGGGGTCGGCGTACTGGTTGGGGTACTTCCAGTTGGGATCGTTCATGAGGTCATAGGAAACATCCGGGTGGATGATGGCCACATAGGAGCCGCGGATCTTCTCGGCGTTCTGCGCCTTGAGGAAGCGCACGGCGCGGCGGATGCAGTCCACCGTCAGGTAATGATTGCCCGAGGCCTTACCGCCGGTCAGCAGGTAGCGCGCCGAGACGGCATCCTCGCCGTACTGCACGTTGGTGCCACCCACCAGCACCTCACGGGTGATGGTGTCCAGGGTGCGCCCCGCCTGCGCTCCCAGCAGCTTGGTCGCCATGCACAGGTTGTTGTCCACGGCGGTCAAGAGCAGAAGGTCGGTCAGCTCAACATAGCCGCCGTACTGCGCCACGGTCGCCTCCACCGCCGTCACCCGCAGGCTCTGGCCGTCGGGGGTCACGCCCTCCACGATGGGGGTGGTGCACTTGGGGAGCAGATCGTACTTGCGGAAGCAGACGGTCTTGCCCCCGCGCGGGATGCGATGCTTCTGCGCGAACAGCTCGTGGCAGAGGTAAGGCTCCGCGTTGTCGATCAGGTAGTCACTGTAGTAGGTGTGCATCTCGGCACTCAGCCCCTCGCCTGCGGCGTAGGGGGTCACGGTGCCGTTCTCGGTATTGGACACGCCGGTCGTGCCCTGGATGTTGGTGCCTGCGGCGAAATGCTGCAGGAAATTCCGATACTGGTTGCTCATAGTCGTTCCTTTCTGTATTCATGTTTTCTCCGGGGAGGGGTCTCCCCGTGTGCTCAGAGCCGTATCCGCTCGCCGCGCTCGGCGCGACCGGCGAGGGCGGCTCGTTCGGCTCGTGTCAGCCGATCCACCGAGGGGTGGGATGCCACCACGGCGGGAGAGCCGATGCCGTTCTCGGGCGGGCGGTTCCCCCGCAGGCGGATGTCCGCCAGCAGGTTGGCCTCGGCCTCGGCAACGGCGGTCGGCAGTGCCTCAGCCAGAGCCGCCGATACCGCCGCCGAGACAGCCTTGGATACCGCCGTCCCCACGGCGGCCTCGGTCAGCCGCTCGTGGTGGTACAGCTCGTATACCTGCCGCAGGGTGGGCTTGACCTCCCCGCACAGCAGTCCGCGAAAGAGCGGGTCGCTCATGTCCCCCTGCGGGTCGGCATCGGGGTACACCGACCGCAGTGCGGCCAGCTCCTCGGGGTCGATCTGCGCGACCGTCCCCGCCCCGTCGCTCGACTCACCGCCCCCCTCGGGGGTCGTCTCGACCGCCGTTTCGACAGTCACTTCGGGCATTTCCGTAGCCGTCTCGGCGGTCGCCCGGACGGTCGTTTCTTCCTCTGCGCTTACTTGCGCCTCCATGTTCTCCTCCATGTCCTTCCTCCTGTTTCTTCTTTACTTGATTGGCCTTACGCACCTTCACCGTCACGGAAACGTATGCCGGGTAGGCCTGCGCGATCGGGCGAAGTCCCGCCGCCAGCATCTCGGCGGCGATCCGATCCCGCCCCCCGCAAAAGTGCCTCGTGCGATACCACAAATACCCCGCGCCCTCGGCAAAGTCCACCCGCGCCTCCGCCCCGCCGTGCCCGCCTGCGGCACAGTCCCGCAGGTAGGTCAGGGCTCCGAACAAGAGCGAGGATACCCCCGCGCAGACGATATCCGTGCCCTGCTCGGCAAAGCCCGCGTGTCCCTCCGCCCAGACCTCCACCCCACGCGCCTCCCTTGTAATGCGGATCCTCGTCACGCGTCACCCTGCCTCAGCCGTGCCCGCAGACTGTCGATCCCGTCAAAATCCATGCCCGACAGAGCCGCCTCGGCGGCGGCACGGCGGTCGGGGTCGAACATACCCGCCTCGAACAGCGACAGCATCAGCTCGTTGCGCCCCGCGCGATCCAGCGGGGTCTCCCGCTCGGCGCGTACCTCGATGTCAAAGATGGGTCTCCGCGAAAGCGGCTGACCGCCCGCGTCCCGCCCGATCTCCTTGTCCTGCAGACCACGGTTGGAGTAGCGGATGTATTGCAGTCCGTCCTTTCCCGCAATGCGGAAGCACCGCGTGCCGGAGTAGAACTGGCGGATCAGCTCCACCACCTGCTCCATGACCGAAACATAGGCCCGATAGCATCCCGCCAGGTAGTCCCGACTGCCCTTGTTCCCTGCCTCCTGCAGAGCCGTGATGGCGGCGGCCGCCGTCACACCGCCGCTGGTCGAGCCTTGGTTGACATCCCGCGTGCCGGTGGTCTCCTTCAGCTCGTCGATCTTCCGCTGGCGCACCTCGGCCAGCATCCCATCCATGGGGGCGAGGGTGATCTGACGGAGCTTTTCCTCGTCCATGTCACCCTCCACCTGAATGATGGCGCGATCCGGGTCAAGGAACTCCCGCTCGTTGACCCCCAGCGACCGCTTCGCCCAGTAGCGCACGCGACTTGCCCAGTTGGCATATTCCAGAATGTGCCCGTCCAGCTCGTCGATGTAGCCCTGCGGGTTGCGCCCGACCGCGATCAAGCCGTACCCGGCGGGGGAATCCTCCTCCGGGAAGAGCACGTCGGTCACGAAGGGGTACTGCCCGTGGTCGTACCAGCCGCGCTCGGCGCAGGTCGGGTCGTTCTCGGAGGCGTACAGCAGAACGTCCCCCACGAATTTGGCGTAGTGCAGAAGGCTCTTCCCGCTCGGCAGCGTGACTTTGTAGTACCAGTCCACCACGGTGTACTTCTCGGGGCTGCCCTCCCGCTCGCCGAACAGGTAGCTGCCCCCGTTGGACAGAAGGGTCGTGCCCTCCCCGGTCAGACCGTCCTCGCAGAGCTTGCCCTGCCGCGCCGCCTCGGCCAAGGCCGGATAGCGACTCTCCAGGGCGGCTCTGTCCTCCAGCCCGACTAAATACAGGTGCGGGGACTCCTGGATGCTCCGCACCCCCGGCTCCCAGAACAGGTTCATCACGTCCACCCGACGGATGTCGATGTCCCCGATGCCGTTCTCTAAGGTCGGATTCCAGAAGACACCGTATACCGCCGTGCCGTGCTTGAGCTTGCTCCAGGCGTTGTCCGAATAGACCTGCCCCAGGCCGCAACGCGCCGCGACCACCGGCAGGATGGCACTGAGCAGGGCGGCATCTGCCTGATCCCCCTCCTCGCGGGGCAGTGCCGTGCAGGTCGGCGCACGGTCGCAAAGATCCGCGTGCTTGCTGCATATGCTGTTGAATAACCACGCCGAGACAGGTCTGCCCCGACGAGAGCTCCCCTCCGCAGGGGACTGCGCGTGACGGCTCTGCCACCAGATGGCCTCGTCGCAGAGCCGCGCATCCAATTTCCGCTTGCCCTGCCGATACCGCTCCAGCCGTGCCATCGCCTCCCGCAAACGGGGAGAAAATGAGGTCAATGTTTGATTCATGTTTTTGATACTCCTTTTAGGGGAATGCTCCTGTGACAATCCCTATCTCAATGGATAACCGTTTTCCGTTTTGCTCATCCCGATCGGTCTGCTCATCAGCACATACCGACAGGCATCGTAGATATGATCCTCCCCCGCCGTGTCCACGTCCTCCACATTGACCGCCGAGTAGACCAGCGCGGGGAAGGTGCGGATGAAGTGGCGGCAGGTCGAGAAGACATACAGCCGCGGCCGCCCGTCCCGATCAAATGCCAAGCGGTTATGGAACTGCTGTTTGCCCGCCAGGCGTGTATTGTCGCCGCGATCCCAGAACACGCCGTGCGCCTCCATGATCTCCCCGACCGACTCACCGCCGTCCCGCTGAAAGATCGCGGGGTCGGCCACGCCGCGAATGAACCGCCCGCGCAGGTTGGGATCCTCCGCCTCGATCCGCCGTATCTCGTCCGCGATACGTCCCGCTGTCCACATGACCCCGACATTGGGGCAGAACTGCCCGTTTCGGTCGGTCGCACAGCCGTACAGCTCGCGGAGGTGGTAGAGACACCCGTCCCGATCGGCGGCGAACCAGCAGACCGAGAAGGGATGCCGATAGCCCCAGTCAAAGCCGCGCAGGATCTCCCAGTCGGGCGGGATGCGAAAGGGGGCAATGACGTGAGTCCCGATGTGCTCCCCGTAGCGGGCTGGATCGTTGCGCCATTCCAGAAAGACCTGACCCGAGAAGGAATCCCAATCCCCCAGAAGCAGTGCCCGCCGCTCGGCATCCGGCAGAGCCGAGAGCCGCGCCAGATAGTCGGGGTCGTTCTGCAAGAGGATCTGATTATCAAAGACCGTGGAGGGAATGAACACCCGCGACCGCCGCCTCATCTCCATGTGCCCGTCCGGGAAGCGGATGGGGTAGCTCTCCCAGAGGGTCTTGCCGGGAGGTCCCGCCGTGATGAAACGCTCCTTGACCCACCCGTGCCCAATGCCGCCGGGGTTGGCGGTCGCCCGCAGGTAACAGCGGGTACCGGGGCCGCCGGGGCGGTTGCGGGAGAGCAGGTAGAGGTAGTCGTCCCGCGAGAAGTGGGTCAGCTCGTCAAAGGCGATGTAATCGAATGAGAGGCCTTGATAGCGCACGCGATCCTGCGCCGCGTGGAGACTGCCGAAGCGGATCTTCGCCCCCGACGGAAACACCCAGGTGTGGCTGGTCGCGTTGTAGCGGGCACCGGGGGAGACGGCGGGATAGTAGCGCATGGATTTGTCGATCAGCTCGGTGAGCTGTGGGTAGGAGCCGCGCAGGATGAGGGCGCGGTAGTGCCCGATGTCGATCTGCCGCAGAGCCTCCACCACCAGTGCCTCGGACTTCCCTCCCCCCGCCGCGCCGCCGTAGAGAGCCTCGTCCTCCGAGCGGGACAAAAACTCCCGCTGGCGGGGCTGGGGCACCCAGACCACCCGTCGCTCGCTGCCGCGTCCCGCCGCGCCGCTCATAGCTCCCCCTCGTCGCCCGCGCCGCCCTCCTGCAGAAGGCCGGATGTATCCGGCTCCTTCAGGGGCGGCAGCTCCACAGTACCGCTCAGTGCCGCCTCCACGGCCGCCTCAGCGGCGGGGTGCTCCTGCCAGCGGGCGGGGGAGCGATTGACCAGCCAGTAGGCACAGGCTCGTACATCGGCGGGCACCACCACCTCATCGGTTCCGGCCTGCAGCTCCTCCCGCTCGCAGGTCTTCTTGCCGGTCTGCGGGTCGTACTCCACCCGCTTGACCTTGTAGGTCTTGCGGACAGAGACCTTATATCCCCGCGCCCGCCTGTATATGGCATCCTCCACCCGCCCGGAGCGCACCGCATCCTCGGCCTCCTGCCGAGCGGCAGGGTTCAGGGACGGGTCAGTCTCGCTGAGCCGCTTGCGATCCGCCATGGACTACCTCCCCCTCCTGCGGGGTCAGGGTGATCACGTACTCGTTCCCCTCCCGCCGCGCCGCGCAGGAGGTCACCCCCAGCGCACGGGTCAGCTCGGCGACCGGCACCCGTATCTCGGCCTCACCCAGCCGCCGCAGGAGGTAGCCCAGCCACGCATGGTAGAGGCGGAAGGTCTCCAGCACGGCGCGGTCGGCCTCGGTGGAGGGCAGGGGTCTTTTCTGCTTGTTTCGACTCATGATGCATCTCCCTCCTGCCGTGCGGCATCCAGCTTGTCAAACTTGCGCTGATAGAAGCCGTCCATAGCCTGCTTGAGCACGCACTGCTTATAGCCGCTCGGATGGGCACAATAGGTGTACACGATCTCGCGGCGGGACAGTTTGTCGGGGAAGTGGAAACGTGCACACTCGCAGTAGATCACGCCCCGACCGCGATCTCGGATAAAGTAGGGGCAGACCCCCTCGGGTGCCTCCTCCTGCTCTCGGCGCAACCGCCGATGGGGGTATTCCACATTGCGGACGGCACTCTCGGCCGCATCCGTCGTATTGTTGGGTCTCATATCCTTCACATTTTTCTCCTTCCCGGTGTCCGTGGGACAGAGCCCCGTCCCGACACCAATTCGTCAGCCCTCTTGGCTGTAACACGCAGTTAAGTTTGCTTAACTTGCACACAGTATAACACAGTCAAGCGGGTTTGTCAAGCCATGTTTTTAAGTTTTCTGAATTTTTCTCTCCTTGGTTGCACCGTCAAAAGCCCGGAATGTCTCCCGGCTACCGCCTCGGGGTCGCAAGGAGTGCAGCCCCTTGCATATAAAAAACGTGATCTTCCCCCACTTTTTCGCCTTTTTTGCAAGAATCTCTTTACAAACCTTTCCCGATATGGTATAATACTATAATAGGTGGACTGTGCCGTCAAGCGACAGCCCCGCGAAAGGATGATAGCATACGATGTTCATTAAAGAGACCGTAAAAGGCATGAGAGACATCCTCCCTGCCGAGATGGAAATACGCGAATACCTCCTCTCCCGCCTGAAGGCCGTGTATACCTCCTTCGGCTTCACCCCCATCGAGACCCCCTGCATGGAGCGCATCGAGAACCTCTCCAATAAGCAGGGCGGCGAGAACGAAAAGCTGATCTTCAAGGTGCTCAAGCGCGGCGAGAAACTCGCCGAGGCCGTGGACACCTCCAACCCCGATGACCTCTGCGACTCGGGTATGCGCTACGACCTGACCGTCCCGCTGGCACGCTACTACGCCAATAACGCCGGGAACCTGCCCGCTCCCTTCAAGGCTCTGCAGGTCGGCTCGGTCTGGCGCGCCGACCGCCCCCAGAAGGGTCGCTTCCGTCAGTTCATGCAGTGCGACATCGACATCCTGGGGGATGCCTCCAACACCGCTGAGAGCGAGCTGATCTATGTCACCTCCCTCTTTCTGGACAGCGTCGGTGTCAAGGGCAATACCGTCATGATCAATGACCGCCGCATCCTCAAGGGCATGGCCAAAAAGGCCGGCTTCGCCGAGGAAGATTTCGGCAAGGTCTTCATCATTCTGGATAAGTACGATAAGGTCGGCGAGGACGGCGTGCGCCGTGAGCTGATCGAATCCGGCTGTGATACCGCCGCCGTGGATGCCTACATGGACATCTTCCACGGGGTGCTGAATGCCGAGGATCGCTTCGCCTATGTCGAGTCGGCATTCGGCGATGCCATGGAGCCGGGCGTGGCCGAGAACCTGCGTGAGATCTTCGAGAGCGTCAACACCATGTCGGGCGGCAGGTTCCACCTGTCCTTTGACCCCACCCTCGTGCGCGGCATGGGCTACTATACCGGCACCATCTTTGAGATCAAGTCCGAGGACTTCAAGGGCTCCTCCATCGCGGGCGGCGGTCGCTATGACAACATGATCGGCAGCTTCACCGGTACCCCCACCTGCGCCTGCGGCTTCTCCATCGGCTTTGAGCGGCTGGTGGGTGCCCTGCTGGACAAGAAGTTCCACGCCGAGGGCGGGCGGGAAAAGGTCGCCGTCCTGTACGGCAAGGCCTTCACCACCGCCGACGTGGCGACCCTGCAAGCCAAGTGCAATACCCTCCGCGAGAGCGGCAAGATCGTGCTCTGTCAGCGCATGAACAAGAACCTCGGCTTCCAGAAGCAAAAGCTGGAGGCACAGGGCTACTCCGCCTTCGTGGATGTCCGTTACCCGGACGAGATCGACATAAAGCTCTGAGAACAGGAGGAACGAATATGGAACAAGTCAGAGTAGCCGTTATCGGGCTGGGCTGCCGCGGGCAGTTCCTCCTGGAAGCCCTGCTCCTCGGCATGGATAACCTGCGCGTGACGGTCGTGTGCGACAGCTATCCCGACCGCACCGAGTGGGGCGCCGCCAAGGTCGGATCGGTCTACGGAGAACGCCCCTTTGCCACCACGGATTGGCATGAGGCTCTTGACCCCGCCCGTGCGGATGCCGTGCTCATCCTCTCTTCGTGGGAGTCCCACTTCCCCATCGCCTATGAGGCTATGGAAAAGGGCATCGCGGTCGGCATGGAGGTCGGCGGCGCGTATACCGTCGAGGACTGCTGGCGTTTGGTACACACACAGGAGCGGACGGGCACTCCGTTCATGCTCTTAGAGAACTGCTGCTACGGTCAGATCGAAATGATGGTCATGAACATGGTGCGGCAGGGACTGTTCGGCGAGGTGGTACACTGCGCCGGCGGCTATCGGCACGACCTGCGCGGTGAGGTCGCCCACGGTCGCGAGAACCGCCACTACCGCCTGCGCAATTATCAAAACCGCAACTGCGAGAACTACCCGACCCACGAGTTCGGTCCCATCGCACAGATATTGCATATCAATCGCGGCAATCGGATGCTCTCGCTGGTGTCCATGTCCTCCGGAGCCTTCGGTCTGAACGACTATGCCGCCCGTCACCCCGAGGTGGATCCCGCCCTTCGGACAGCCCACTTCAACCAGGGCGATATCGTCCATACCCTGATCCGTTGCGCGGGTGGGCAGACCGTCAGCCTGACCCTGGACACCACCCTTCCCCGCCCCTACAGCCGCGGCTTCACGGTGCAGGGCACTCGCGGGATGTATGTCGAGGACAACAATTCCATCTTCCTGGATCGTGACCACGGCGAGGCGGATCACTTCAACTGGTCGCCCCGCTGGAACAACGCGACGGAATACCTCAAGGCGTACCAGCACCCGGTCTGGGAGGACTACCTCAAGAACGGTATTCGCGGCGGACACGGCGGCATGGACGGGCTGGTCTACGACGCCTTCATCGAAGCCGTCCGCAAGGGGGAGCCCTGCCCCATCGATGTGTACGATGCCGCCGCCTGGATGTGCATCACCCCGCTGTCCGAGATGTCCATTGCACGCGGCAGTATGCCGGTGGACGTGCCGGACTTCACCTCCGGCGCATGGTATACCCGTGAGCCTTGACCCGAACCCTGTTAGTATACCCACATAAAAACCCAACCAAGAAAGGAACCTCTCATGAAACACCTCCACACCACATTTTGCGGCCGACGGGTGCTGTCTCTCCTGTTGGCAACTCTGTTGCTCTTTGCGGCAGTCTCGGTATTGATCCTCCCCGCCGGAGCCGCCCCCTACACCTACACCTCCTACACCATGGCCAACAACGACAAGGCACCCAAAGAGGTCGCCGCAGGCTCGGTGATGGGTCTCCGCCTCGGCATGAACGAGTCCTTTGATTCGATCGCCCTCTCCCTGTGCACCTGGAGCACCACCGACTCGGCCGCTCGGCTGAGCATCTATAAGTGGGATCGCAACTGCAAGGCCACCGAAGCCGGAACGCCGATCGCCACGGAGTTCTTAGACCCCTTAGCCGACAACGGCATGGCGACCCTCACCTTTGACGCTCAGCCCGCCGGGGAGTACTACATCACCATCAGCGAGACCCGCGGCAAGGTCGGTGTCTGGGCGGTCAACGGCAACAGCATGACCAAGGGTCTGGTCTACTTCGGCGGTACCGGAGAGAAGCTCGACCTCTGCCTGTCGGTGCACTTCCTCGATAAGCCCGACGAGTGCTTCACGACCCTCTCCCCCGAAGAGGAGGATGCCCCCGCCAAGTCGGATGTGACCGTCCCGACCGACAGCCTGT
The DNA here is from genome assembly GCA_964463245.1 of uncultured Clostridium sp. Lineage (GTDB taxonomy): Bacteria > Bacillota > Clostridia > Oscillospirales > CAG-272 > CAMEON01. Next base: position 23,813 of record CAYXBU010000008.1, read on the forward strand.
TCTATCAGAATGCCGCCATGCCCGACACCTGGGTCTTCACGGATGGTCTGGGACGGGTGTCCCTGACCTATGCGGATGTCGGCGGAGTCCGCGAGGACAAGACCGTCGCCATGTTCTACTGGACGTGGCATGAGGAGCTGGGCAGACAGGGTGCGACCAACACCACCGAGCTGCTCAAGGAATATCCGGATGCCAAGAACAACTATAACCACAAGGCATGGATCGGAACCGGGCACTACTGCTTCTGGAACGAGCCGATCTACGGCTTCTACCGCACCACCGATGAGTGGGTCCTGCGTAAGCAGGCCGAGCTGTTGGCCAATGCGGGCGTGGACGTGGTCTTCAATGACAACACCAACGGCTCCATGACCTGGAAGAGCGGCTACACCGCCCAGTTCGAGGAGTGGATCAAGGCCTCCGAGGACGGCGTGGCCTCCCCGAAGATCTCCTTCCTCCTGCCCTTCGCCGATACCACGGATGGCAGCCGCAAGCAGCTCAAGGAGCTGTACGCCGACATCTACGCCGAGGGCAAGTATCAGGAGCTGTGGTACTACCTGGGCGAGAGCGACAAGCCCATGATCATAGCACATCGCCCCTCCGACAGCTCCATGCGAGATATCACGAAGTTCTTCAACTTCCGGGGCGGACAGCCCGCCTACCTGCTGGGCGGCGACCCTCCTGTCGGACAGTGGGGCTGGTTGCACACCTACCCCCAGCCGGTCTACTACGGCTCCAATGCCCAGAAGAAGAAGGGCACGCCCGAGATGATCACGGTCGGTGTGGCCATGAACCACAACTACAAGACCCATGAGATCACCGCCATGAACGGCGAGTACGTCATGGGACGCTCCTACACCTCCACCTACGAGAACCGCTACGAGGTCGAGGGGAATGCCGCCTCCCTCTGGGGCTACAACTTCTCCGAACAGTTTGACCGCGCACTGGAGGTAGACCCCTCCGTCGTGTTCGTCACCGGCTGGAACGAGTGGCACGCTTGGAGACAGCCCAACCCGTGGGGCGGCACCAACAGCTTGGTCAGCAACGCGCTGGTGGATCAGTTCGACAACGAGTTCAGTCGTGACCTGGAGCCGACCAAGGGCGAGCTGAAGGATCACTACTACTACCTGCTGGTCAACTACGTCCGCAAGTACAAGGGTGTCAACCCCATCCCCACCCCCTCGGTGAACAAGACCATCGATCTTGCCGGCTCCGAGGCTCAGTGGAAGGATGTGGCTCCCTACTACGCTTCCTACGTCAACAACATCAGCGACCGCGACCACGCGGGCTACGCCGGCTACAGCTACACCGAGACCTCAGGTCGGAACGACATCATCGGCGCACAGGTCGCCCGCGATGACGACTACCTCTACTTCCATGTGGAGTGCGCCTCCGACATCACCGCCTGCAAGGACAGCCGCTGGATGAACCTCTACCTGGATACCGACCAGACCAACCAAGGCTGGGAGACCTTTGATTATGCAGTTCGCGGCAACGAGAACGGCAAGCTGATCCTGGAGCGTTTCGCTCTGGAGGGCGACTACATGGCCACCGAGGTGATCGGCAACGTGGAGTACGCGCTGGACGGCCGTTACCTGACCGTCAAGATCGCCAAGTCCGACCTGCGTCTTTCGGGTGATGACTACACCGTCAACTTCACCTGGACGGATAATGTCCACGACGAGAACGACTACGACAATTTCTCCGGCGATATTCTGGACTTCTACATCTCGGGTGATGTCGCCCCCGGCGGCCGCTTCAAGTACAGCTTCGTCAGCACGGCAGACAATGCCGCCCCTGAGACCGAGACCGAGACCGATGCGGCGACCGAGCCTGCGACCGAGACCGATGCTCCCGACGCCGAGACGGACACCGTCCCGGATGCCACCACCGCCGACACCGAGGCAAGCTCCGACACCGCCGCCGATGCATCTGCTACCGAGGCTCCTGCCACCGAGGAGAGCGGCTGTGCCTCCGGCCTGCAGGGCTGTGCTGTCCTGCTCCTGCTCGGCGCGGCAGGGCTCTGCCTCGTCACGACCCGCAAGCGGCGCGCTGACTAATACCATCCCCCGCCCACGCGGGCGGGGATAGGATCGACCCATGAGCGGTCGTCCCCTTTCCGCACGGCTCTTCTCCCCACCGTCATCGACCGTGCGGAGGGGAGCCGCGCGGTCATTTTTCCACAGAAGGGAGTGTTCGTATGCGTTGGCTGGGAAAGATATTTTCCCGTCTGACACTGATCAGCCTGGCGATCATCCTCCAGATGCTCTGGATATTCGTCTTCATCTTCATCCTGAGCGACCATTACATGATCATCGCCGCCATATTCAACCTTATCACCCTGGTCGCCGCCATCGTCATCATCAACAAGAGCGGCAACCCCATGATCAAGATCGCCTGGATCGTCCCGATCTTAGTCTTCCCGCTCTTCGGCGGCATTCTGTACTTCCTCTCGGGCGGCAAAGCCCCCAAGAAGAAGCTGCGGCTGGCTTTGGCTAAGAGCCAAGAGCAGCTGTCCCCGCTGAATGTCGGAAATGCCGCCCCCGAGGAGATCGCCGAGCAGGGAAAAGAATCCACCTGCTCGACCGGCAGCTCCAATATCATCGGGCAGTGCCGCTACTTGGAGGGGCAGGGCTTCCCACTGTATAAGAACACCGATGCCGTCTACTACGCCGACTGCAAGGCCGGCTGGGAGCGGATGCTGGAGGATCTGCGGAGCGCGGAGCATTTCATCTTTCTGGAATACTTCATCGTTCATGAAGGCAAGATGTGGAACGCCGTGCTGGATATCCTGACCGAAAAGGCGGCCGCCGGTGTGGACGTCCGCCTGATATACGACGATGTCGGGAGCATCACCTACCTGCCGCGAAACTACGACAAGCAGATGGAAGCGCGCGGCATCCGATGCACCGTGTTCAACCGCTACCGCCCGGTCTACTCGGTGGTCATGAACCATCGGGATCACCACAAGATATTCGTGGTGGACGGGCATATCGGCTATACCGGCGGAGCGAATATGTCGGATGAGTACATAGGAGAATGGGAACGCTTCGGCACCTGGCGGGACAACTTCGTCCGTCTGGAGGGCGAGGGCGTGCGTGGGCTGACCCTTCAGTTCCTGCAAATGTGGAATGCCCTGCATCCCGGCGAGGGTGAGGGAGATTTCGCTCCCTATATGCCCCGCCCGGAGCAGGTGGTGGATATCCGCTCGGACGGCTTCGTCCAGCCCTACAGCGACTCCCCCGTGGACACCGAGGTGCTGGCCGAGAATGTCTACCTCAATATCATCAATCAGGCTGTCCGCTATGTCTATATCCTGACCCCCTACCTGATCATCGACTACGAGATGACCCGTGCCCTCTGTCTGGCGGCGCACCGCGGCGTAGATGTGCGACTGGTCTGCCCCTCGGTCCCGGACAAGAAGATCGTGTTCGAGCTGACCAGATCCCACTACCCCGAGCTGATCGCCGAGGGAGTCAAGGTCTACTCCTATACCCCCGGCTTTGTCCACAGTAAGGTATTCGTGGCGGATGACCGCATCGCCGTGGTCGGAAGCGTGAATATGGACTACCGCTCCCTGATGCTGCACTTCGAGAATGCCTGCCTGTTCGTGGATCACCCGGTCATCCCGGATGTCAAGGCCGACGTGGATGCCGCCATCGCCGAGAGCGAGGAAGTACTTCCTCCAAAGGAAAAGATCGGACTCCTGCGCGGCCTTTGGATGGGCATCCTGCGCCTACTGGCGCCGCTGTTGTAAAAGCGCGTATCCGGGGGAAACTTCCTGAAGGAAGTTTCCCCCGGATCCCCTTCAAGGACTTTTCTGGCATATTATGCTATCGAGGGATGGTGCCCTGACAGTATTTCTCGTCTTTTCCCGGCGGAGTTGCGGCTGAAAGCCGCAAAACGCTGCGAACCGCAGGTCACATCCCCTGTGGGTTCCCTGCCCAACAATGTATTCAAAAAAAGAGCACCTTTACAATCAGCTATCGCAAATCATGCGGGGGAGGAACCTCCTTGTAAGAAGGTTCCTCCCCCACATTTTTCTTTTTCGGGAGCAGGAGACACACTATATTTGGTCGTGTACGACCACGCTCTCCCCCGCCGCCACGGCAAAGCATCTGCCGTCGGCAAGCCGCAACTCGCCGTCTCTGTCCGCCGTGATCACCGCCTCGGTCAGCCTGCCGTCCGACCAAGAGATGTCCACGGTGTACCCGCCTCGAGCGCGCAGACCCTTGACCGAGCCGTGGCTCCATGTGTCGGGCATGGCGGGCAGGAGCCGGATAAAGCCCTCATGGCTCTGGAGCAGCATTTCGGCGACCCCGGCGGTAAAGCCGAAGTTCCCGTCGATCTGGAAGGGCGGATGATTGTCGAACAGGTTGGGCAGGGTGGATCGCGCCAGCAGGAGTCGCAGATTCTCCCCGGCGGCATTCCCGTCCAACAGCCGCGCCCGAAAATTGATGATCCAAGCTCGGCTCCAGCCGGTATGCCCGCCGCCGTGCGAGAGGCGGGTCTCCAGTGTCTTGCGGGCGGCGGCCATGGCCTCGGGGGTCGCAGAGGTGATCTGCGTACCGGGGTACAGGGCAAAGAGATGCGAGACGTGGCGGTGCCCGATCTCGATCTCCTGCTTGTCGGGACTCATCCACTCCATCACGCGCCCGTCGGGAGAGATCACCACCGGGCGGAGCCTCGGGAGCAGACCACGGTAGACCGAGGTGTCCTCCCCCAATATGTCACCCGCCTCGATGACAGCCGAGAACAGTTCAAACAGGATCTGCTGATCCATGGCGGCATCGTCACACAGGCAGGCGGTCTGCCCGTTCGGGAGACGGTAGACATTCTCGGGGGACAGCGAGGGGGACACGCAGAGCCGTCCCTCCTCGTCCGAGATCAGGGTGTCGGCAAAGAACAGGGCGGCCTCCTCCATGATGGGATAATAGTCACGGAGGAAGTCCACATCCGGGGTGAAACGGTAATGCTCCATGATGTGCAGGGAGAGCCACGCGGCACCCATTTGCCAGATGCTGGAGCTCAGGCTGTTGTCCTGCGGGGCGCAGTCGCCGTTGGCATCGGTGTTGTGGTGAGCGACCCAGCCGCGCGCGCCGTACATCTCCCGCGCCACCCGCCGCCCCTCGGGGAGCATCCGCCTCATGTGGTCGAACAGGGGCAGGTGCATCTCCGACAGCTGACAGGACTCGGCAGGCCAGTAGTTCATTTCGGCATTGATATTGATGGTGTACTTGCTGTCCCAGGGCGGACGGTAGCTCTGATTCCATATGCCCTGCAGGTTGAGCGGCATACTGCCGGGGCGACTGCCCGATACCATGAGGTAGCGACCCATGGTAAACATATCGGCGACCAGACCCGGGTCATCCTCCCCGTTCCGCACACGCTCCAGACGCTTGTCGTACGGAAGTGCGAACAACGCTTCGTCGGCGGGGAGGGTCAGGGTGCACCGCTCCATGAGCGGACGGAAGTCCGTCAGGTGCTCGGCCTTGAGTGCCGCATAGCCCTGCGCCTCCGCCCGATCCAGCCTGTCCAGTGCGACCTGCCGATATCCCGCGCCGTCTCGGAAGGAGGTGGCGGAGGTCAGGAGCAGGACGGCGTGTCCGCTCCCCCGAATGAAATCCCCGCGGACCGTGCAGGCTCCCTCGATGACCCGCATAAGACAGCACAGCTCGGTGCCGCCGTTGCCGATGGCGGCCTCCAGGGACACGGTGCGGCTGTCCACCTGACGGTGAGCCGACACCCGTCCGCCCCGCCGCAGGAAGGCACGCCAATCGCCGCCCTCCAGTGAGATGGTCATGACCCCCGCAGGATAGGAGATGAAGGCCTCGCGGGCAAAGGGGATACCGTCCAAGGTATATGAGACCCGATGTACCCCGTCCCGCAGATCCAGCTCGCGGCGGTATTCCGTCACGCCGTCGTTCGGCTCGTGGGAGCGCATATCCCGCCCCTCGAACCACAGGGCGTAGATGGGGGATTGGAACCGAGAGTGTCGGGGCGTGCGGCACTGGATGGACAGCTCCGCCAGCGGCTCATAGCATCGCTGACCCTCCGGGGTCGCCACGAGAGCCTCCTCGGCTAACTCCTCGGCCTCCCCGAGTCGCCCCTCGCGGAGCAAGCGGCGCACCTCGGGGAGCGCGTCGCGGGCATCGGGGTTGACCCGATCCATGCATCCCCCCGACCAGACGGTGTCGTCATTGAGGGAAAAACGGTCAAAGGTGGTGCCCCCAAAGCACATGGCTCCCAGAGAGCCGTTTCCCAAGGGCAGGGCGTGATCCCAGTTCGCGGCGGGCGTATCGTACCATAGTTTCGTCATGGGATTCTCCTTTCTGCGGGCAGGTGATCAAAAGAGCGAGGACAGGCATACAGGTAGGGGGGTATATCTGCGCGACCGCCCCTCTCCCGGTGATCATCAACTGTATTATAGCACTTATTTCTGAATTTGACGATACGAAAAAGTGACATTTTTCGCTTTTCGTGTCCTATTTCGGTCGGAGATCCGGGTAAGAACTTCAGATCCCGCCGAAGCGGGGAGATACAGCAAAAAGGACACGAACCGTATGACCGTGCCCTTTTTGTATATAGCTTTTTTACAGCCTCGCAAACTTCTCCGCGCCGCTCGTCTTCAGGCGGTGCAGAAGCAGGAGCGAGAGGACGGCGGTCAGGGCGGTCATGACCGCGAGGGTCGCCCACGCGGGGATCAGCCGTCCCAAGAAGAAGCCGCCGACCCCCAGCAGAGCGGCGATCCCCCACCCGCCGAAGAGGGCGACCATCACGCCCATGCTCTGCTTGATGGGTGTTACCTCGCTCGTCCAGGTCAGGTTCGGACTGTGCAGGTCGATCAGAAGCCCGATGCATCCGATCAACAGGACGAACAGCATGGGCAGAAGCACCGTCAGCACCGCCGTATAGATCGGCAGTCGCAGGGTATACGCCACCGCCGCGCCGCACAGGAGCGCGGGAATCTCCCCGACCCACAGCTGCACACCCAGCTTGGCGCGCAACACCTGCCACGGCGTGACCGGCAGGGATTGGGAGAGCCAGAGGGTCTTGCCCTCCAGCGACACCGAGGGTGCGGTGATGTCCACCATGGACACGAGCAGACAGACCGCCGCCGCTCCGATCGGCGCAGCGGCATCCCACCCGCCGGGGATCAGCTCGACCAGCGGGGACAGCTGACCGTACAGCCAGCCACCCCGAATGAACAGGAACACCGCCGCCGCTACCCCGAACAGTGCCCCCATTCCACAGTTGAGCATATAGGTCGGGCTGGCGGTAAAGCGGGCGAACTCCCGCCGCAGAAGGGCGCGGCCGGGGGTGGCTGCGCGAGCCTTTTTCCCGTCGGCGCGGTAGGCGGTGCGGGTCACGCTCTCGCGTGAGGTCGCCATGCGGATGAAGCCGTGCGCCATGATGTACAGGGTCAGAGCCAGCAGGATCACGACTCCCGCCGTCCAGACCCCCATCCCGAGCGGATCGCCCTCGCCGACCGTCCCCAGCAGGTAGAGTGGGTAGGCGGCGCCCTTGATCTTCTCGCCGTACAGGACGGCGTTCTGCAACAGCTCGTTGATCAGGCTCTGCGCCTTGTAATATACAAAGTAGTAAATTCCGATGAACAGCAGGGAGGCCAGCACGGCAACAAAGCTCTTGTTCTTGAGCCTCTTGCTGATCTTGGCGACCACCCAGCCCAGCGCGCAGGACAGGATGAGCACGATCAGCGAGACCAGCAGGATCAAGAGGATGCCGCCCGGGATGGACAGGATCGAGAAGGGAGCCACGACCCAGTACACGATCACGGCAGGCAGGATGGCGATACCGGAATACATCAGCCCCAGCAGGTAGACCCCCAACAGCCGCGACGCCAGAATGTAGCGCACGGGAATGGGCATGGACAGGAGCAGGTCGTTGTCGCGGGCGAGGTACAGCCCCGCGTAGGTGTTGAACACACTGCCAAAGGTGCCCAGTACGATGGCGACCATGGTCATGATGATGAAATACATCCAATCCAGCTCCAGCGACACGAAGGTCTCGCACATCATGACCGACAGCATGGTAAACATCCCGCCCATTACTCCTACCATGAGCAGGATGAACAGACCGAAAAAGGCGACCGTCGCCGCACGGGTACGCTGCTTATTCTGCTTGGGATCGTAGAAGTAGCTGCGGAACACCTCGGTCATCTGTTTTGTCAGCAGAGTCTTCAGCATGACGTGTCCTCCAACTCCAGGAAAACGCTCTCCAGCGAGGAATCCCCCCTGACCTCCTCCATGCTCCCTGCGCGGACGAGCTTACCGCCCTTGATGATGGCAACCTTGTCGCACAGCCGCTCGGCCACCTCCAGCACATGGGTGGAGAAGAAGATCGCCCCGCCCGCATCGCAGACCTCCCGCATCATGCCCTTGAGCAGGTGGGAGGCCTTGGGATCCAGTCCCACGAACGGCTCATCCATCAGGATGAGCTTGGGGTCGTGCAGCCACGCCGCGATGATGGCCAGCTTCTGCTTCATACCGTGGGAGTAGGCGGCGATGGGCTGAGCCAGATCAGCGGTCAGCTCGAACCGATCCGCTAAGTCGCGGATGCGCGCGGCGCGCAGGTCGGCGGGCACCCCGAACACATCGGCGATGAAGTTGAGGTACTTGATACCGGTCATGAAGTCATACAGGTCGGGGTTGTCGGGGATATAGGCCAGCATTTTCTTGCAGATCAGCGGCTCGGCGGTGATGGAGTGCCCGCCGATGCGGATCTCGCCGCTGTCGAAGGGGAGGATGCCCACCGTGGATTTGAGCGTGGTAGTCTTCCCTGCGCCGTTGTGACCGATGAAGCCGTATATCTCGCCGGGGGCGATGTGCAGGGTCAGGTCATCGACGGCCTTTTTGTCTCCGTAGGTCTTGGTCAGGTGTTGGATGGAGAGCATAGTATGGGTTCCTTTCTTGCTGTGGGTTTGGTATGTGATTGGTTTGGGCGGGAGGTCGCCCGCCGGGTGCGGCTGATAAATCGCCTCGCACGAAAGATATCTCTGTTTATTTTCCCCTTCTCATCTTATGTATCACTACATACACCGCCAGCAGGAGGAGCACCGAACCGCCCAGGATGGCATACATCCCGCCGATCGGCACCGTGTGCCCGAAGCACTCCGGCGAGCAGTCCAGCGAGCGGCGAATGTCCTCCACGACCTCCGGCGGGAACCCCACCGATGTCATCTCGGAGAACGCCCCACTCATGGCGTGGTTGCGGACGAGAGCGGTGCCGTAGGTGCCGGGGAGCAGGGAGAGGGTGTTCTGAAGCCCCTCCGAGAAATTGGAGATGGGCATATACGCCCCGCAGATAAAGCCGTAGCCCGCCGAGATGATGGTTCCGACCGCCGAGCCTTGCCCACTCGTGCTGAGGAACACATGGATGCAGGAGGACAGCGCGACCCCAAAGAGGGTCAGCAGGATCACATCGGCCAGCAACCCCAGCACATTCGTAAGGGTCAGATACCAGCAGTCGGCGGCGAGCAGGTATACCATGCAGGCAGCCAGCGCGGTCAGATTGACGATCAGTGTCGCCAGCAGGGAGGCGAGAAAGTAGCTGAGCGCCAGCGTGGAGGAGCGGACGGGGGAGACCGTCAGGTCGCGGCGGGCACCGCTGATCCTGTCCTGCACCATCAGCAGATTGGAGCAGAACGCCACCGTCACGCAGGACACCGCCAACAGCGAGGAGATGAGCTGCCCCGCCACCGTCGCGTCGATAATGGCGGTATCCATGACAAAGCCCTCAGGCAGAGCTGAAAGAAAGCTGTCGCGGTAGACACGCGCCAAAAAGGTCGCGTACAGCACCAGCAGGATGAGGGGGGAGATCAGCGCGGAGAAGAACATCCCCCTGTCCTTGAAGAACAGCTTGCAGTTGCGGCGGGTCAGTTGTCCGAGTCCGATCATGATGCATCCCCTCCTGTCAGCTTCTTGCCCGTGACGGTCAGGAACACATCATCCATCCGCCCTTTTACGATCTCGTAATCCTCAAACAACTCCGGATGCGACAAAATGAGCTGTGTCGCGGCGGCGGTGTGCGGCACCGTGACCCGCACCGCCCCCCGCAGTTCCTCGCAGGGTAGCCCCAGTACCGCGACCTCCTCGGCCGTCTTACCGTAGAGGGTGATGGAATCCCCGGCGTAGCGGTTCTTCAGCTCCAGCGGCGTACCCTCCGCCGCAATGCGCCCCGCATCCAGGATCACCACATAGTCGGCATCCGCCGCCTCCTCCATGTAGTGGGTCGTGAGGAACACCGTCATGCCCTCCTCCCGCCGTAGGGTCTGCACCACCTCCCACAGCCGCCGCCGTGTCTGCGGGTCAAGGCCGGTGGTGGGTTCATCCAAGATCAATACCTCGGGACGGTGAAACAGCGCACGGGCAATGTCCGCCCGCCGCCGCTGGCCGCCCGACAGCTTCCCGACCGGGCGATCCAGAAGCGGCTCCAGCTCCAGGAGGCGGGACAGCTCGACCAGCCGTGCGCGGAAGTCTGCCCCGGTGATCCCGTAGAGGGCGGCGCGGCATTGCAGGTTGTCCCGCACCGACAACACACGGTCTAGCACCGAGTCCTGAAAGACCACTCCCAGCCGCCGTGCGATGTCCTCCCGTCGGCGGTCGATCCCCTCGCCGCAGACTGTCACCTCTCCGCTGTCCCGTTGGAGCTGTCCGCACAGGATGGAGATGGTGGTGGATTTCCCCGCGCCGTTCACACCGAGGAAGGCGAACAGCTCGCCCCGCCGCACATGGAAGGACAGGTCGGTGACGGCGTGTACCTCCCCAAAGGACTTATGCAAGTGTTGTATGTCAATGATATGTTCCGAATCGGCAGTCATGCCCGTCACAGACTCCTTTCTGCAACGATTGTTGCATAACATCGGGTTTTGCTCGCCCCTATTATACACGATTCAAGGGAGATTGTCAAGGGGATTTATAATTTTTTTGCAGGGATGAGCCGCCTTTTTGTGTCAGCGCATCGGCAAGAACCCCTCCGTCCGAGACCCCGCCCGCAGAGCAAAAAATGCCGCCGTTCGGCCGGAAATTCGGCACATCCTATTGACATTTTTTCGCAGATAGGCTATAATTCTTTCAGTGGATATCCACTCAAGATAGTAAGAAAGGAATCAAGTGAAATGAAAACTGCATACGGACTTCAGCTTTTCAGCGTGCGCGACGTGACCGATAAGGATATGGAGGGTGCCCTCCGCGAGGTCGCCGCCATGGGCTACCAATGTGTAGAATACGCCGGCTTCTTCGGCCATCCCGCCGAGCAGATCGCCGCCTGGCAGGAGAAGTATGGCCTGACCTGCAGCGGCACCCACACCGGCTGGGGCGAGCTGCTGCCCGAGAACATCGAGGCCACCATCGCCTACCACAAGACCATCGGCAACAAGCACATCATCGTCCCCGGTGCCGATTTGGATTCTTTGGAGAAGATCATCGACTTCTGCGCCGTCATGAACCGCGCCCAGCTGCGGCTGGCGAAGGACGGTATCTCCTTGGGCTACCATAACCACAGCCATGAGTTCGTGGTCATGCCCTGGGGCTCCACCATCCACTCCGAGCTGGAGAAACGCGGCACCTTTGATTTTGAGATCGATACCTTCTGGGCGTTCAACGCAGGTCTTGACCCGCTGGCTCTTCTGGAGCGGCTGTCGGGTCGTGTCCGCGTCATCCACCTCAAGGACGGCCTGCGCGGCGGCGTCGGCAAGGCACTGGGCGAGGGCGAGGCTCCCGTACTGGCGGTCAGGCAGAAGGCACTGGACATGGGCATCCGCATGGTCGTGGAGAGCGAGGGGCTTGATCCGACCGGGCTCGGCGAGGTCAAGCGTTGCATCGATTTCCTGAAGGCTCAGGAGTAATATTCTGTTTCCCATCTTCCCATCACCGAAAAGAAAGGCGGTTCCCTACCATGCACACAAGGTCACGTACCCGTTGGCTCTCCCTCCTGCTCCTGCTCCTGTGCGCGGGGCTGTTGCTGACCTCCTGCTCGACCACGCCATCGCAGGAGACCGAGTCTGACTCCATCCCCGAGAGCGGCGCAGAGACACCGTCCGGCACCTCCCCCGAGACCGATACGGCAGCCCCCGATGCCGAGACCGACACCTCTGCGGAGACCGAGACGGATCCTGACCCCGTCGTGACCGGTACCGAACCGTTCTTTTCGGCCGAGGGCGGGCTCTATACCGATGCCTTGACCCTGACCCTGATCCTGCCCGAGGGTCTGCCCGAGGGCAGTGTCATCCGCTACACCCGGGACGGCTCTGCGCCGAACCGCGCTTCCGCCGTATATCGGAACACACTGTCCATTCTGGAGAGCGCGGACAGCGTGCTGACCCTGCGCGCCGCCTGCTTTGACAAGAACGGCAACCGCCTCGGCGCCGTGGTCACCCAGACCTACCTGCGGGTAGCTCAGCGCGAGGGGATGTGGACGGTGTCCATCTCGGTCGCCAAAAACGACCTGGATGCCATGAACGCCTCCTACAACGACAAGATCGAAAAGCCCGCCCATGTCGAGCTGATCACCCCGGAGGGCAAGCGCGTGATCTCGCAGGATGCGGGTCTGCGACTCTTCGGCGGCTCCTCCCGCTCCTTGGCTCAGAAGTCCTTTAAGCTCATCGCTCGCAAGGACGGCTACTTCGGCGAGAATGTCGCCTACACCGGCAAGGGCTCCTTCTCCTACCCCCTGTTCTCCGACCGCCTCATCCGCTCGGGGGAGAAGGCAGGGCAGGTGTTGGGCAAGTACGACAGCTTCATCCTGCGCAACGGCGGCAACGACTCCCTCCTGCACGCCACAGTGGATCCCACCGCCCCGACCCTCATCCGTGACGGTCTGGCCAACAACTTCGCGCTGAAGTGGGCTCCCGGCGTGGATGCCTCCCTGTCTCAGTTCGCCATCGTGTACATCAACGGCGAGTACTACGGCATTCTGGATATGCGGGAGAACCTCAACGAGGACTATGTCAAGCGGGTGTACGATGTCGACGATAACGACGTCGTCATCCTCAAGAGCGAGCTGGACACCAACCGTCACTGCGACCAACACGGGAACGGCGGCGAGTGCCGCTTCTGCGGTGTCTGGTTCTTCTACGAGACCGACGAGAACGAGGTCGCGCAGGCCGCCATGAAAGAGTGGATCAGCCTCTGCAAGCAGGCCGCCGACGGGCTGTCTCTGGACAGTCGGGCGCAGGCCGAGCTGTATGCAAGCCTCTCCGAGAAGATCGACATGGAAGGGTTCCTGCAATACATGGCACTCAACCTCTACCTCTGCAACACCGACTGGCCGTACAACAATGTCAAGTTCTGGAAGTATACCGGCGAGCCGATCGAGGGGATCGAGATCACCGACGGCAAGTGGCGGTTCATGACCCGCGACATGGATATGTGCTTTGGCCGCTACTCCTCCCCGGAGCTGTTGCCGGATCTGGACTCCCGCGCCGAACGGGACACCTTCTGGCGCACGCTGGGCAACTACCTCCCCGGCTACGAGGCCTACTACCGGAGCGAGGGCACCGACCGCCTCTACCCCGATGCGCTGGGTGTGGGAGGTCTGTTTGCCTTCTGCCTGCAGAACGAGGGCTTCCGCAGTGACTTCGTGACCTACGCAAGATCCCTCGCCTCCGAGGAGGCAAAGACCGCCCTGCTGGAGCTGTACAACAACAGCAATACGGTGCTCAAGACCCCCATCAAGGCGCATATCAACCGCTGGAAAAACTGGATCGGGATGGATCAAAAGCAGTGGAGCAAGGCATCCTCCAAAGTCAAGTCCTTTATCGAGGATCGCCCCGCGCAGTTCCTGTCCCACTTAGATCGGATGCTGGAGGTTCTGGGGGTATGATCCCGCTGTTTGAGAATCACCCCGCCCTCGCGGGGCTGGAGCCCGCCGCCCACGCGGCGCGGGAGCTGACCGTCTCCACCTTCCGCGCGGGCGGGCGGATGCTGCTCTGCGGTAACGGCGGCTCGGCCGCCGACTGTGACCACATCGTGGGGGAGCTGGGCAAGGGATTCCTTTCGAGCCGCCCCCTTACACCGTCCGACCGCGCCGCCTTTGCCGCCGCCCTGCCGTCGGATGACCCCGACCTGTCCCTGCTCTGCAAGGGTCTGCAGGGGGGTCTGCCCGCCGTGTCCCTTCCGTCCCAGACCGCGCTGGTCTCGGCGTTCTGCAACGATGCCGACCCCACGCTGGTCTATGCCCAAATGGTGCTGGCTCTGGGCAAGCCGGGCGACCTTCTGGTCTGCCTGTCCACCTCCGGCAACTCCCGCAATATCCTGCTGGCCGCCAAGACCGCCCGCGCCCGCGGGCTTCGTGTCCTGTCCTTCGTCGGGGAGCGGGTCTGCGGGCTGGACGGGTTGTCGGATGTCATCCTGCACGCCCCCGCGACCGAGACCTACCGCATCCAAGAGTACCACCTGCCGCTCTACCATTGGCTCTGCGCCGAGGTGGAGGCGGCCTGCTTCGGAAAGGAGACATGACCCATGCCCATCCGCTATGATCCGTCCTCCATGCGCTTCCTCCTGTCCACGCGCCATACCCTCTACGCCTTCGACGTGTGGAAGGGACGGTACCTCCGCCACCTCTACTACGGCAGGAAGACCCGGAATGTCCCCACGCCCCCGCCCACCGTGGTCTCCTTCAGCCCCTATATCCGCGAGCTGACCGCCGAGAACTCCCCCAACGAGCTGCCGCAGGAGATGTCCTTCTTCGGTTCGGGGGACTTCCGTGCGGAGGGTCTGCGGCTCTGCGGCCCCGACGGCACCGGCGTGACGGATTTCGTATATGAGGGCTACCGCATCTTCTCGGGGCGTGTCTGCCCGGAGGGTCTGCCGTCGGCGCGGGCGGATGCTGATACCCGCACGCTGGAGATCACCCTCTCGGACGCGGTCACGGGGTGTTCCCTGCTCCTCTACTATACCGTCTTCCCGAGCAGCGATGTCATCACCCGCCACCTGACACTGGTCAATAAAAGCGGTGCCCCCATGCACATTGAGACCTGTATGCCCCTCGTGCTGGACATCCCGCGCTCGGATCTGGATATGATCACCCTGTGCGGCGCATACGGCCGCGAGTGTGAGCTGCAACGCTTCCCCCTGCACCGAGGCTGTCAGTCGGTCGGCTCCCGTCGGGGCGCATCCTCCCACTTTGCCAATCCCTTCTTTGCCCTCTGCGACCACCGCGCCACCGAGGAACGCGGGGAGGCCTACGGCTTCAACTTCGTCTTCTCCGGCTCCTTTGAGAGCCGTGTCGAGGTGGATCATCGCGGGCAGACCCGCGTCTTGGAGGGACTTGGCTCGGAGTGCTTTTCCTATACCGTGGAGGTCGGTGAGTCCTTTGACTCCCCCGAGGCGGTCTTGACCTACTCGGCGGCGGGGCTTGGTGGCATGAGGCGCAACCTCCACCGCTTTATCCGCGCACATATCCTGCCCCCCGCCGCCCGAAAGCCCCACCCCGTGGTGCTCAACACCTGGGAGGCGGTCTGGTTCGGAGTGGATCAGGAGCTTCTGCTCCGCTTTGCCGAGACCGCCGCGCCGATCGGCTTTGACATGGTGGTCATGGATGACGGCTGGTTCGGTGCGCGGGATCACGACCGCGCCGGGCTGGGAGATTGGTACCCCAACCCCAAAAAATTCCCCCACGGTCTTCGCCCCTTCGCGGACGGCATCCATGCCACCGGGCAAAAGCTCGGTATCTGGATCGAGCCGGAGATGGTCAATCCCGACTCGGAGCTGTACCGCACCCATCCCGACTGGTGCCTGCGGGTCGGCGGCCGTGAAGCTCCGGAGTCCCGCAACCAGCTGGTGCTGGACATGGCCAACCCCGAGGTGCTTGCCTACCTCAAGGACAGCTTTTCGCGGGTCTTTGACGGAGTCGAGATCGACTACTTCAAGTGGGATATGAACCGCAACTTAGCCTGTGTCGGTTCGGCGGCTCTGCCGCCCGAGCGGCAGAGAGAGGTCTGCTTCCGCTATGTCAAAGGAGTCTATGAGCTGTTGCGCTGGTTCGGAGAGCACTTCCCGAACGCCGTCATCGAGACCTGCTCGGGCGGCGGCGGACGGTACGACCTCGGCATGATGCAGTTCGGCATCCAGATCTGGACGAGCGACAACACCGACCCCTATGCCCGTACCCGCATCCAGGCGGGTGCCCTGCTGGGCTACCCCGCCGCTACCATGTCCTGCCATGTCTCCAACCCGCACGGCAGCCTCGCCTCGCTGGACTTCCGCTATAAGGTCGCGGTCGGCGGGATGCTGGGGTATGAGCTGAATATCCTGGACATGAGTCCCGAGATCAAGACCGAGATCGCCCGCCAGATACGGGAATATCACCGCTTTGAGCACCTGATCCGAGAGGGGGATCACTACGAGCCGGCCTCGCCGCTCCGCTACCCCTACGCTGCCTACTGCTACGCCGCCCCGAACGGCGAGGAGCTGTTGCTCTCCCTGATCGAGACGGTCGGTTGCCCGGCGGGCAAGACCAAACGCCTGCGGGTGCGGGCGGCTCTCCCCGGTGTGACCTACATCGACCGCCTCAGCGGACGGTGCTTCGACGGCGATGAGCTGCGCGCCGGTATCTGCCTTACCTGTACGGGAGAGCCGAACTCCGCACAGCTGTACCACTTGACGGTCAAGCATTCCGATGAGAAGCAGCAATGATCATCCCAACGCCCCTCGACATGATAAATGTATTGAAAGTCCTTGAAGGGGGGTGGGGGATGTGAATGTTTGCCGCTTGCGGCAAACTTCATCAACTGTCGCTACAGCGGCAGTTGTAATTCCATTCAGGAAGTTCCCCCACAAATAAAAAAAGGAGCACAACCATGAATTACTTAGATACCTTTGCACCGGCGGACGAGCGTCCGTTGGATAGGCCGTTGCCTGCGGGCGGCGGTATGTGTTCGATCTTCCGCAAGATCGGGTGTGTGGGCGACAGCTTAGCATCCGGCGAGTTTGAGGTCGTGATGCCGACCCGACCCGACCCGAACGATCCGTCGCTCTTGGCGATCCACGGGCAAACGGTGTACTTGGATATGTTCGAGTACTCCTGGGGACAGCACCTGGCGCGTATGGCGGGTTGCACGGCACTCAACTTCTCCCGCGGCGGCATGACCGCCTCGGAGTACTGCCAGAGCTTTGCCGAGGCGAACGGCTTCTGGAGCCCCGACCTCGCCTGCCAGGCCTACATTGTGGGTCTGGGGGTCAATGATGTCATCAATGCCCGCCAGCCTGTCGGCAGCATGGCCGACGTCAAGGCGGATTGGCACGAGAACGCTGACAGCTTCGCCGGCTGGTACGGTCAACTGCTTGCCCGCCTGCGGGAGATCCAGCCCGACGCACCCCTGTTCCTCCTGACCATGCCGCAGGACGAGATATGGGAGCGGCTGAACGCGACCGAGATCGTCAAGGCACACGCGGCTCTAATGTACGACATGGCGGCACATTTCGGCAATGCCTATGTCATCGACCTCTACCAATACGGCCCCGTGCATGACGAGGCCTACAAGAAGGCCTTCTACATGAACGGCCACCTCAATGCCGTGGGCTATCGGGTCGCCGCCGAGCAGATCGTGACCTACATCGACTACATCATCCGTCATAACCTCGATGCATTCCGTCAGGTCGGATTGATCGGGACACCCTACTACTTGCACTAACCCAACGCGAGAGCCACCACGGCAGACGAAAGGAGGGACTCTCCATGACCGAGGCAGACCTTGACAAGCGGGAGAACTGCCCTCCCGAGGGGGACGAGCACGACGAGCTGTCCCTGACCGCCATCCCGCCGGATCAGCTCCTGTCCCGCTATGTCGCCGCCATCGTGGAGCGACAGCTGGAGACCCTCTCTTCCAGGGAGGATGACCCAAAGACCCGCCTGGAGCTGATCCGCCGCATCCTGACCGCAGTCTCGGAGGTCGGCTCGGCCGCCCTGCCGCCCGAGGATGACCCCGACCGCGCCCCGTGGGGACAGCCCGACACGCTGGTCGGCTCGGTGCGCTCCGAGGCGCAGTACGCCCACTGCCTGCGGCGCGGCTACTACTACCACCCGGCATCCTGCGTGCAGGCGGGCGACCCGCCCGTGCGGTATGTCGCCCTGTGCCATGCCGCCTATACCGACGACCCCGGCATCCGCTGGTACGGCGAGGTGCTCCGCACGGCACAGGTACAGCGGCGGGTCATTCCCTTCCCGCTGACCCGCAACAACCCCGACGAGCCGTACATCGCCTATGTGGTCAGGTCCTGGCGACCCCTGCCCACCCCCGTGGAGATCCGCGACGGGAGCGTATACCTACCCCGCCGCACCAATTCCTTCCTCTTGACCCACGCGCCCTACACCTGCGCCCTGTTTGACATCCGCTCGGCGGAGGAATATCGGGCCTTCATGCGGCTCTACCGGCAGTTCTGCGGGGAAACACCGACGGCGATCTCGCCCGACCGCGAAGACGGCCGCCTGACCCTTACCTGCCGAGCCGAGAGCGCGACCCTCTCCGACCGGAACGGACGGGCGCGGTACACCGTGACCGCCGAGCAGTTCCGCCGGTCTCCCGGAGAGGTCATTCGGGAGATCTCCAGGCTCCTGAATGTAAATAATCTGTGAAATGCAAAAAATTCCACAAAATCCCGGTTGACATAGCCGGGGTTTTGTGGTACAATGGTCGAAATACTTGAGGAAAGGAGATAAAGAACTACCATTATGGACGGGGACAGTACGTCTCACAGTTGTGAGAAGCCTCCTTTATGTCGTTATGTGCGCTTGAAGTGGTGCATGAGCAATATTGACCTGTGTCCCGGCGGGAGCGTATCTGCTTTCGACGGTGGTCGGCAGGTTCTCTTTGCTTGCGCGAAACCGCCTCAGGCCTTTTCTTATACCCGAGCCGAACTCGGCATAGAATGATCCACACATAACGAGAACGGATACAGCATCCGAAAGGAGAGACATACCATCATGAAAAGCGTCATCCTCATGGCACTGCTCCAGCTGGTTCTGATCCTGCTGAACGCCGTCTTTGCGGCGGCCGAGATCGCAGGCCTGAGCGTCAACGAGAACAAATTGAACAAAATGGCGGAGGAGGGCAACCGCAAGGCCAAACGCCTGCTCAAGCTGACCCGCAATCCCGCGCGCTTCTTAGCCACCATTCAGGTCGCCATCACGCTGGCGGGCTTCTTGGGAAGTGCCTTCGCCGCCGACAACTTCGCCATCTACATCGCACGGGGGCTGGCTGCCCTCGGTGTGCCCGGCGACCCCGAGAGCGGTGCTCTGAAGACCGTCTCGGTGGTGCTGACCACCTTCATCCTGTCCTACCTGACCCTCATCTTCGGCGAGCTGGTACCCAAGCGGGTAGCCATGCGCAAGTCGGAGTCCATGGCGATGGGTATGTCGGGTATGCTGAGAGGGGTCGGCATCCTGTTTGCCCCCCTTGTGTGGCTTCTGGAGAAGTCCACCAACGGTGTCCTGCGCCTTATGGGGATCGACCCCTCGGAGGCCGACGAGGAGACCAGCGAGGAGGATATCCGCCTCATGGTGGACGCGAGTGCCGAGACCGGTGCCATCGACCGCGAGGAGCAGAGCATCATCCAGAATGTGTTTGAATTTGACGATCTGACCGCCGGTGAGATCGCCGTCCACCGCACCGAGGTCACCATCCTCTGGATCGAGGACGATATGGATCAGTGGGACGAGACCATCCACAAGGGACGGTTCACCTTCTACCCGGTCTGCGGCGAGTCCAAGGACAACATCATCGGTGTGCTCAACGCCAAGGACTACTACCGTCTGGAAAGCAAGGAGCGGGAGACCGTCATGCGAGAGGCAGTCCGCCCCGCGTACCTGGTGCCGGAGGGAGTCAAGGCCGACGTCCTGTTCCGCAATATGCGTACCTCCCGCAACAAGTTTGCCGTGGTGCTGGATGAGTACGGCGGTATGGCGGGCATCGTGACCATCACCGACCTGGTGGAGCGGCTGGTCGGCGACCTGACCAACGCCGACGACAGCACCCCGCCCGCCCCCGCCGACATCGTGGAGCTGGAGGACGGCGACTGGGAGGTGCGCGGCACCGCCGACCTCGGCGAGGTACAGGAGACCCTGGACGTCGATCTGCCCAACGAGGATTGTGACACCTTCGGCGGTCTGGTCTTTGCCGAGCTGGGTACCATCCCCGAAGACGGCGCCACCTGCGACCTGACCATCGGTCGTCTGGAGATCCATGTTCTGAACGTGGTCGATCATCAAATGGAGATCGCCCGCGTCCATGTCCAGCCAAAGGCATCCGAGGAGGATGCCGATGACGAGGACAGTGACTCCAAGTCCAAGAAGGACCGCGAGAAATCTTCCGTAGCGGAGGAGTAGCGCGCGGGCTTGTGTTCCCGCCTAAGGAACACCGCGAATAGGATATACCAAAGCCCCTCCCCACACGGGGAGGGGCTTTGCGGTATTGACCCGATCAGGTATCGTCGCTGTCCAGCCGCAGGACAGCCATGAAGGCCTCCGGCGAGACCTGCACCGAGCCCAGCTGGCGCATCTTCTTCTTGCCTTCCTTTTGCTTTTCCAGCAGCTTCTTCTTCCGCGTGATGTCGCCGCCGTAGCACTTGGCCAGCACGTCCTTGCGCATGGCCTTGACGGTCTCACGGGCAATGATCTTGGAGCCGATGGCCGCCTGCACGGGGATCTCGAACAGCTGACGCGGGATGTTTTCCTTGAGCTTCTCGGCCACCCGTCGCGCACGGGCGTAGGCCTTGTCCTCATGGACGATGAAGGACAGCGCATCCACCTGGTCGCCGTTGAGCAGGAAGTCCAGCTTGACCAGACGGGAGGGCTGGTAGCCCAACAGCTCGTAGTCCAGCGAGGCGTAGCCGCGGGAGCGGCTCTTGAGCGCGTCAAAGAAATCGTATATGATCTCGTTGAGTGGCAGGTGGTAGTGCAGCTCCACGCGGGTGGGGTCAAGGTACTTCATGTCGATGAACTCCCCGCGCCGATCCTGACACAGCTCCATCAGCCCGCCCACATAGTCGGACGGCGTGATGATGCTGGCCTTGACGATCGGCTCCCGCGCCTCCTTGATGACATCCGCCGAGGGGTAGTTGGACGGGTTGTCCACCGTGATGAGGGAGCCGTCGGTGCGGGTGATCTCATAGACCACGCTGGGCGCGGTGGTGATCAAGTCCAGATTGAACTCCCTCTCCAGCCGCTCCTCGATGATCTCCATGTGCAAGAGCCCCAAAAAGCCGCAACGGAAGCCAAAGCCCAGCGCGACCGAGGTCTCCGGTTCGAAGGACAGGGCGGCATCGTTCAGCTGCAGCTTTTCCAACGCATCCCGCAGGTCGCCGTAGCGAGCACCATCGGCGGGATAGATACCGGCAAAGACCATGGGCTGTGCCGCCTTAAAGCCGGGGCAGGGCTCGGCGGTCGGATCATCCGCCAGCGTGACGGTATCCCCCACGCGGGTGTCCCCGACCGACTTGATGGAGGCGGTGAAGTACCCGACCTCCCCCGCCGCCAGCCGTCCGGTGGATTTCAGCCCGAACGGCTCCAGCGTACCGGTGTCCACCACCTCAAAGGTCGCGCCGGTGGACATCAGGCGGATCCTGTCGCCGGTGCGTACCACACCGTCCAGCACCCGCATATTGACCACCACCCCGAGGTAGCTGTCGTAGTAGGAGTCGAAGATGAGTGCCTTGAGAGGGGCATCCTCATCCCCGCTCGGGGCGGGAATGTCGCGGATGATGGCATCCATGACATCCTGAATGTTCAAGCCGGTCTTGGCGGACACGGCGGGACAGCCCTCGGCGGGAATGCCGATGATGTCCTCGATGTCCTGTCGGCACTGCTCCACCTGCGCCGAGGGGAGGTCGATCTTGTTGATGACAGGCACGATCTCCAGCCCCGCATCCACCGCCAGATAGGCGTTGGCAAGGGTCTGCGCCTCAATGCCCTGCGTCGCATCCACCACCAGCAGGGCGCCGTCACAGGCGTTGAGAGAACGGGACACCTCATAGTTAAAGTCCACGTGCCCGGGGGTGTCGATGAGGTTCAGCTCGTAGGTCTCGCCGTCGGGGGCGGTGTAGTTGAGCCGCACGGCGCGCGCCTTGATGGTGATGCCGCGCTCCCGCTCCAGATCCATATTGTCCAGCACCCGCGACTCCATCTCCCGCTCCGAGAGCGTGTTGGTGTGCTCCAGAATGCGATCGGCCAGGGTGGACTTGCCGTGGTCTATGTGGGCTATGATGGAGAAATTGCGGATGTGCTTCATTCTTTGATTCTCTGCCATGAATTGCTTCCTGCTCCTGTGAATTGAAATTCTGTTTCGTCCTATATTATACATGATTTTGCGCGGAATGGCAATAGGTAACGGAAATTTTTTTCGTGTCACAGAGCCGCCGAGGGGAAGCCTTGACAAAGTCGGGCATATCTGCTATAATGAATTCATCAACTTTGGGAAAGGAAGTGTCGCCGCCCTCGCGCTGCGACCGTAAAAGCCATGAAAAAGAAGCCGCTATGCCTCATCATCTCCGCTCTGCTCTTGCTGGCAGCCCTGCTGACCGCCCTGCCCTTCCCGGCAGCCGCCGCAGATATCGTCATGGAACCCTACTTTGGACAGCCCTTCCAACCGGCGGGCACGACCTTCGGTCAGGTCAGTTTCTTAGTGCCGAGCGATGCCGCAGGACTGACAAAGGATGCCTGGGACGGCAACATCGATCACAACACCGACCTCATCCTGATCTCTTACATAAAGAATGGCGTCACCTATGAGAACAAGACCCTCCGCGAGGTCAAGGCACAGCTGGGAAACAAAGCCCTGATGCGCACCTGCTACACCTACGAGGGAGGTCCCGACGGCTCGATCCGTCTCAACCTGGTCTTCCACATGGACGACCACGCCGCGCTCAAGCCGGCCGACATTCTGGCGGTCACGGTCAAGGCGGGCTTTGTCTGGTGCGCCGGCTCTCCGAGCGGCATCACCTCCGAGCTGACGAGCATCCGTCTGGATCGGGATGTCTCCTTCGTCACCAACGCCACCGCCGGGATCGCGGGGGTGCAGACCGGTCCGATGCCGGGCCCCGACGGTGCCCTGCGGATCAAGTTTGATCGAGCCGAGTCGGATGTGTCCCTCAAGGCCATCTCGACCGTGAATCTCTGCCCCTCGGCCATCCCCGGGAAGACGCTGGGTGACCTCGTCACCATCAACGGCGAGACCGTGACCGCACTGATCGAACAGGGGAAGGTCGCACGCTTCAACTTCTACGGAGACACCCTGGTCGTCCATATCGATGACGAGGCCTACCTGGGTGCCCTTAAGTCCGAGCAATATCCGATCGTGATCCTGCCCGGCTTCCGCTGGATGACCTGGGATCAGGATGACTGGGGCAACTGGGCGGGCACCAACGCCGACAAGTACACCCCCGTTGAGGGCTCCCTGGTGCTGGAGCCGATCTCCTTCTGTGTCAACGCAAAGGACGAGATCGTGATCCCATCCGACAGCATCACGGTCGAGCCGGGCTACCGCGACACCTACACCGTGGGGGAGTCCTTTGATATGAAGACGCTCCTGATCCGTGTCCACCGCACCAACGGCAAGTCGGAGGTCATGCCCATCCTGGAGCGCATGGTCACCTATGACTTCTCCAAACCGGGCAAGGCTACCGTGACCATCGACTACGACGGTATGCAGACCTCCTTCACGGTCACGGTCAAAGAAGCCCCCGCCACCGAACCCGTGACCGAGCCTGCCACCGAGCCTGCCACCGAGATGACCACGGAATCCTCGACCGAGACCGCTGTCGAAACAGAGACCATCTCCGAGACCGCATCCGATGTGCTCCCCACCGATGCCACCGCATCCGCGACCGACTCGGATACCGACAGCGAGAGCGGCGCGGCGGCGGAGTCGGGTTGCAGCTCGTCCGTCGCTCTCCTGCCGTCCCTGCTGACGATATTGACCCTCGCCGTGTCCTTGCGGCGCAAGAGGAAGGAGGATTGAACCATGAAGCATATGACCCGCTATATAGCCCTGTTGCTCGGGCTGATCCTGGCCGTCTCTCCGCTGACCGCCTGTCGGGACAGCGACACCCCCGCCTCGACCGAGACCGCAGGGGCGACTCAGACCGAGCCGTCGGACACCCCTTCGACCGAGGCCGAGATAGACACCGAGACCGAACCCGCCACCGAGGTCGAGACCGAGACTGAACCGACCCCCACCCTGACCCGCGTGCCCGACACCCGCGACCTGACCGCCGCGCAGTATTCCGTCCTGAACATCACCGGCACGGATGACTTCGGTCGCGTGATCTCCCCCGTGGACGGCAAGGTCAATGCCGACCGCTATGTCGGTATGTTCTACTTCCTGACCTTGGGACAGCACACAAACCACACCGGTATATACGACATCGACGAGATCACCTACGGCAGTACCTACGATAAGGCCTTCACGGATTACAATACCCCCATCACCCCGCTCGGATCGGCACACTTTTGGGGCAAGCCGGTCTTCGGCTACTACAACAGCCTTGACCCCTGGGTCATGCGGAAGCATATCGAGATGCTGACCATGGCAGGGGTAGACTTCCTCGTGCTGGATACCACGAACAACGTCCTGTACCCGGAGGTCACAGCAAAGCTCTTTGCCATTCTCAAAGAGTATCAGGAAGACGGCTGGGATGTCCCCCGCGTGGTCTACTACCTGGGCAAGCACGATGTCAGAGCCGACATCAACGCCCTGAAGAAGGCCTATAGCCACTTCTACGGTTCCGAGACCTACAAGAGCCTGTGGTTTACCCCCAACGACCCCGAAAAGCCGCTTGTGATCGCCCCGGACACCGTCATCCAAGCCATCGGCAGCTCCTCGGATGTGCAGGAGAAGCAGCTGGCCGCCTTCTTTGACTTCCGCGTGACCCAGTGGCCGAACGAGAGCACCATCTACGAAAACGGTGCCCCCTGGATCGATTTCACCTACCCGCAACGCTCGCAGAACGGCTGGATCAACCTGTCCACGGCTCAGCACGTCACGGTCAACATGAGCGATACCGCCAACTCCCGCGGGCGCGGCTGGTACCCCGTCAAGAAGAATCGAGACGGCAGCTGGAGAGGTGTCAACGACCACGACAACTGGTTGCAGGATCTCAACTTCCAGGCACAGTGGAACACCGTGCTGGATATGACACCGAAGCAGCGCGCCACCGATGCCAGATTCGTCTTCCTGACCGGCTGGAATGAATGGGTCGCCGAAAAGCTCAACGCGGGCAATGGGAAGTACTTCACCTGCGATACCTTCAACGCCGAGTACTCGCGAGACATCGAGCCCTCCCGCTCCAGCGGCATGAAGGACTATTGCTACTTCATGACCATCATGAATATCCACAACGACAACTACGCCCCCGCCGTCCATTACGACTACCCCTCCGCCACCCCCGACATCTCGCGGGACGACACCGAGGTCTGGAGCACCTCGCAGGCCGTCTATCGTGACTTCACGGGCGAGTGCGCCGACCGCAACTTCAAGGCCATGGCCGGGGACACGATCTACACCGACACGACGGGGCGCAACGATATTGACACCGTCACCATCCTGCATGACAGCGAGTATCTCTACTTCCGTATCACCTGCGCCGAGGACATCACCGCCTACAGCGCGGGGGACACCACCTGGATGAACCTCTGGATCAAGACCTCCCACGCCTCGGGGGAGCTGATGGGCGGCTATGAGTATGTCCTCAACCGCGAGGTCGCGGGGGAGAAGACCACCGTACTGCGCTGCAAGTCCGAGGACGACCTGCAGGCGGTCGGCGAGGCCGATGTCCGCGTGTACGGTCAGGTCATGATCCTGCGTATTCCGCTGGAGACGATCGGTCTGAGTGCACAAGACCTTGCCCTTGAGTTCAAGGTCACCGATCATGTGCAGGATATGATCGGCGACCCCCTCAACCTCTACTCCACCGGGGATGCCGCCCCGATCGGTTCCCTGAACTTCAGCTTCGGCTACTGATCCCCGCGCATATTCCCGATATTCGGTATTCCCTATCCACTATTCGCGCAAGGAGCGAACGAAAAGCCCGAGCCGATCCCCGCAGAGGGGACTTGGCTCGGGTCTTTTGATCTCGGATATATCGGCA
>CAYXBU010000009.1:0-49733 GCA_964463245.1 uncultured Clostridium sp.
ACATACGAATCACGCGAAGATGGGAATCATCCCTGAGTCAGTTTCAGACGGCGGCCTCAGCGAGCTCTCCGAGCCTCGAAGCAAGCGCTGCAGTAGACAGGCTTGTCGGTCTTGGGCTGGAACTTGAGCAGAGCAACACCGCCGCAATCGGCGCAAACAGCCTCATACATGGGCTGCTCAGCCTTGGCACCGTTCTTACGGGCGTCACGGCAGGCCTTGCAGGTCTTGGGCTTGTTCTGGAAGCCCTTCTCAGCGTAGAAACGCTGCTCGCCGGCGGTGAACACGAATTCCTTGCCGCACTCCTTGCAGACCAGAGTCTCGTCCTCGTAGACGACCTCTTCCGCGTTCATGACTTCATCTTCGTACATGATCCTTTACCTCGCTTTGATAGAGTGATATAATTGTCCCTCGGCGGATTCGGACCGCCATCCCGTGTGACCGTGTTTTGCTTAAACCATCGGGACATAATATACGAAATACATTCTTGACAGACTGCAGGAATCGATCGATCGATCTGTCACCGATCATCCCTGCTCATTACCGAGGCGGTCGCGCAACTTCCGACGGATGCGGTAGATCGCGTTGTAGACCGACTTTTCATCCTTGCCCAGTCGGGCGGCGATCCGTGCAACGGGGGTTCCCGCCACATACGCCCACCAGACCTTCTGCTCATACCCGGACAGGCTGTCCTGAATGAGACGGCTGAGCCACAGGAAGCGGTCATCCGATGCAACACCGGCGGCCACGTCCTCGCATTCGGACAGTTGCTCCTCCGACAGAGAAACAATGGACAGGCGACGGAGCACCTCGATGTGACGGAGAGCCGAAACAAGGCCGTTCCGCAGACATATCTGTGCATACAGACCGAAGCTGACCTCGTCCTGCTCGGTATCATAGGAGGACACCGCGTTTAGAAAGACAGCATCGGCCTCCTCGGCCAGGTCAGTCTTCTCCTGCTCGGTGCGGCAGGAAGTACGGAATTGCCTTACCATGGATGCAACGAGAGGAGCATACTGTCGGCGCAGGTTGTCGCAAGCCTCCTGACCGCCGGACTGTGCGCGACGGATCAGGTCACGCTGTTCGGGAGTTGCATATACATCATCTTTCAGACCCATGGATACTCCTTCTCTGCGCTTTGACCCTTCGCTTGATCCATCTTTTTCGGGGTATGGGAGGCCTTGCAATAAGGGTTGCCCACGCCCATGGACTGGCACTCGTGCCAATTAAGTATATTGTAGCAGGTTTTTCTTTTTCTGTCAAGTGTTTTTTTTTCGACACGACACGACGAAAAAGGGACTACCCGACTCATAGGGGCAGGCTCTTTTGTACGATTGCAACAAATTAAACCTATATGAATCGGGCAGTATTACGAAAATAAGTGTCGATTTTGTGAATTAAATACAATTTTGTGTGATTGATTTTGGGCAGGTAACTGAATTTTCATATTGTTGCCATACAGGCCTTTTCAGACCCCTGACATAGTGTACAACCACCCGTGCCGTGCCCCTTCTATGTTGATAACGACTACACAGGCGATCAAGAGAGCCAGAAGGAACAACGCGACAAAGTCCCGTGCGCGGCACTTGAGCACTCGCAGGCGAGTACGCCCTTCTCCGCCGTGGTAGCAGCGGCACTCCATGGCGGTAGCCAGCTCGTCTGCCCGACGGAACGCTGAGGCAAACAGCGGCACGATAACAGGAATCAATGCCCGCGCCCGATCCTTCAAGGAGCCGTTCGTAAAGTCCGCGCCGCGCGCCTTCTGTGCCGACATGATCTTGTCGGTCTCATCCACGATGGTGGGGATAAAGCGCAGGGCGATGGTCATCATCATGGCAAAGGTATGCACCGGAACGTGGAGCTTGGCAAGCGGGCGGAGCAGGCTCTCGATGCCGTCGGTCAGCAGGATGGGGGTAGTCGTGTAGGTCAGGAAGATGCTGGTGCCGATGATCATGGCCACGATGCGCAAAAGGATGAACAGCGCGTGGTACAGGCCTTTGGTATAGATGGTGATGAACTTCCACTGAAAGAGTGGATCGGCGGCGGTATCGGTCACCCAGAAGATATTCAGCACGGCGGTGAATGCCATGATGAAGATCAGGGGACGCACGCTGCGCAGGACGATCTTGAGGGGAATGCGGCTGAGAAGTATGAGCAGAATGGAGATGACCGTCAAGAGAACGAAGGAGAAGAAATTCTTGCAGAGGAAGGATGCCACGATAAAGGCGATAGCGCAGACGATCTTGATACGGGGGTCGAGCCGATGGACGACCGAGTTTGCGGGGTAATACTGTCCTAACGATATTCCTTTCACGGCTCGGCACCTCCCCTCTCACAGGGCAGGTCAAAGGCGCGCGCCAGCGCGGCCTCGGTGGCCTCCAGGGTGTAGAGTCCCGGGTCGAGCGGCATACCGCCCTGTCGCAGGAGGACAGCCAGCCGCGTGACCACGGGAATATCCAGTCCCACCGCTTCCAGCTCATCGGCGCGGGAGAAGACCTCGTCGCGGGTGCCGACCATGAGCAAACGCCCACCTGACATGACCGCGACATCGTCGCAGTACTGCGCCATGTCCTCCATGCTGTGGCTGACGATCAGCACGGTCGCACCTGTCTTTTGATTATATGCGCGGATGCCCCCGAAGATGTCTCGCCGTCCCTGCGGGTCAAGTCCCGCCGCGGGCTCGTCCAGTATCAAGACCTCCGGGCGCATGGCCATGATCCCGGCAATGGCGACACGGCGTTTCTGCCCGCCCGACAGGTCAAAGGGGGATTGCTCCAGCAGGGCGGGATCTACTCCGGCAAAGGCCGCCGCCTCGCTTACTCGTGCCTCGATCTCCTCGTGCGGGAGCTTCATGTTGCGGGGGCCGAAGGCGATGTCCGCCCGCACGGTCTCCTCAAACAGCTGATATTCCGGGTACTGCATGACCAGCCCCACCCGAAACCGCACCTGACCGATCTCACGGGGTGCCGCCCAGATATCCTGCCCGTCCAAGAGGACGCGCCCCTCCTCGGGGCGAGTCAGGCCGTTGAGCATCTGTACCAGCGTGGACTTGCCCGAGCCGGTATGCCCGATCAGCCCCGTGATGCGCCCCCGTCGGATATCCAGCGACACATCATCCAGAGCCTTTTTCTCAAAGGGCGTGCCGGCGGAATACCGATAGGTAATGTGCTCCAGGCGGAGCATGGGCGTGTCCCCGCCCGTCGGGGTCACCGCCGGAGCGGAGGACACGGTCACTTGTTGCTTTTTCTTTCTCATGTTTATCCGATTCTTACCTTCCCGTCTGCTTTCTCTGCCATGCATCAAGAATCGCCGCCGCACACTGCTCCGGCGTGTTCATCTCGCCGAGCAGAGGTATTCCCCGCCCCGCAAGATACTGTGCAGCGGCGGTGCATTGCGGCACATCCAGCCCGGCATCCCTCAGGACATCCGCTTTGGCAAATACCTCACTCGGCGTACCGTCCAGCAGGATATGCCCGTCCGAGAGCACCACGATGCGATCCGCCCGCGCGGCCTCGTCCATGTGGTGAGTAATGGAGAGCACCGTGATGCCTTCCTCGCGGTTGAGCTTTTCCATGGTGGCGACCACCTCCCGCCGTCCCAGCGGGTCAAGCATGGCGGTGGATTCGTCGAAGATCATGCATCGGGGCTTCATGGCAATGATGCCCGCGATGGCGACCCGTTGCTTCTGCCCGCCCGAGAGGCGGTGCGGCTCGTGCTGTGCGTAGGCGGTCATGCCCACGGTCTCCAGTGCCTCGTCCACCCGCTGTCTCAGTTCGGGGTGCGGGATGCCCAGATTCTCGGGACCGAAGGCTACGTCCTCCTCCACGATGGTGGCGACCAGCTGGTTGTCGGGATTCTGAAAGACCATGCCCACCTGCCGTCTCAGCTCCAACAGCTGCTCCTCGGTCAGGTCGTCCGACATGACATCCACGCCGTCTACCAATATCTCGCCCTCGGCGTAGGTGTAGTCGTCAATGACCAGGTTGATGAGCTTGGCCAGCGTGGACTTACCGGAGCCATTGTGCCCCAGTATGACGGTATATTCCCCCTCCCGCACGGTAAGGTCGACATGGGAGAGCACTTGCTTTCCCTTCCCCTCGTCGGCAGGATAGGCATAGGAGAGGTCTTTGATCTCGATCAAGGGCTTTCCCTTAGTGATCTGTTCCATTCGGTTGATTCCTTTCAGGCCTCCCAGCGGACACTGCCGCCGCAGGGGAGATAGGACTTAGTCTGCCGAACCGGCAAGCACAGCTCGCCCGCCTCGGTATGACCGCCGTGATGTGCCGTTACGTTCATGTCCACAATGTAGCGCATGGTCATGGGGGACAGACCGGTGGTGTAGGTGTTGAGCAGGAAGAACAGCGGATCATTAGACAGCAGCTTGCCTGCCTGCGCGACCAGCGCACCGACACAATCTTCCAGCTTCCAGACCTCGCCGCCCGGTCCCCGCCCATAGGAGGGGGGATCCATGATGATGCCGTCATAGCGGTTACCCCGCCGCAGTTCGCGCTCCACGAACTTCTGGCAGTCATCCACGATGTAGCGGATGGGGGCTTCCCCCAGCCCGCACAAGCGGGCATTTTCCTTGGCCTGTGCCGTCATGCCCTTGGAGGCATCCACGTGCACCACGGCCGCTCCTGCCGCCGAGGCTGCCACGGTCGCGCCGCCGGTGTAGGCAAAGAGATTGAGCACCTTGATCTGTCGGTTCGGTTGCTTCTGCACGGCTTTGCGGATCAGCTCCGAGAACCAATCCCAGTTGGCCGCTTGCTCCGGGAAAAGTCCGGTGTGCTTAAAGCCCATCGGGCGCAGGACGAAGCGCAGTCCGTCCCCGTAGGAGATATTCCACTCGGCGGGCATATCGCTCTTGACCCACGCGCCACCGCCCGACGAGGAGCGGCGGTAGATACCGTTCGCCTTCCTCCAGAGCGGGGAGGCGGCACACCCCTTCCAGATGACCTGCGGGTCGGGGCGGATGAGGATATAGTCCCCCCACCGTTCCAGCCGCTCACCGTCCGAGGTGTCCAACAGCTCGTAGTCCTTCCAGTTGTCTGCACTCCACATACTATGATCTCTCCTGCTTATCGTAATATTCCGCGAGGCGGGAACAGCCGCTGTGCGCGTGGCAGATGGCGATGGCCAGCGCGTCGGCGGTATCATCCGGCTTTGGGGGGGCGGGCAGGTTCAGGATCTTGGTGACCATGGTGATGACCTGCCGCTTGTCGGCTAAGCCGTAACCGACCACGGCTTGCTTGACCTGCATGGGGGTATACTCTGCCATGGGGATGCCCGCCTCGGCTCCCGCCAGCAGGACGATGCCCCGCGCCTCGGCAACGCGGATGCCGGTCGTGATGTTCTTGGTAAAGAAAAGCTCCTCCACCGCCATCTGCTCGGGGTGGTATCGCTCCAGAATGGCATTCATGCCCCTGCGGATGCGTAAAAGTCGCTGCGGGGTCTCCATCCCCGCCGGGGTCTCAATGGAGCCGTAGCCCAGCGCACGGAAGCGGAAGCCCGCATATTCCACGACCCCCCAGCCCACGATGGCCAGCCCGGGATCGATGCCCACTATCACCATATGCCTGTCCCCCTTTCCGCAAACAAGATATTATAGCACATATTGAAGGATATGTCAAACGAAAGGCGGTAAATTTTCGAGAAAGTTTTCATGAAGTTCGGACAGCTGACCGCGCGGAAAATCGCCTGTTTGAACAAAAATTTCGATCATACCTCTTGATTCCGACACGGAATCATGCTATAATGAAGATGATTTTTGAATCGGGAGGACGATCCATGAAACACGAACTTTTACCCGAGAACGGGAGATTCTATAAGGCCAACTTGCACACCCACAGCACCTGCTCCGACGGTATTCGGTCGGTCGAGGAGATCAAGGCGGACTACATGGCGCACGGCTATTCGGTCGTCGCCTTTACCGACCACAACGTTATGGTGGATCACTCCGACCTCAACGAGCCGGAGAGGTTCCTGACCCTGACCTCCTACGAGATCGATACCAACCAAGATGCCGGGGAACTTCCCTGGAACACGCGGCCGACCTATCATCTCAACCTCTACGCTTGCCGTCCCGACGAGATGGTCTATCCCTGCCCCAACCCCGCCTATACCACCGTCAACGCGCCGAAGTATGTGCAGGACTACTATCGCGGGGACTACATCCGCCGCTACTCGGTGGAGGGTCAGAACGAGATGATCCGCGAGGCACGGGCAAACGGCTTTCTGGTCAGTTATAACCATCCAGCCTGGTCTCTCCAGCACTACCCCGACTATGCAGAGCTGGAGGGCGTGACCGCCGTGGAGGTCTACAACACGGGATGTGTCCTGGAGGGCTATGCACTGGATGCGGACGAGCACGTTCTGGACGACTTCCTGCATCTGGGCAAGCGGGTCTACCCTATCGCCACCGATGATTCGCACGGCACCGCCGATTGCTTTGGCGGTTGGGTGCAGTTCAAGGCGCCCGCGCTGACCTATGAGTACATCTTCCGCGCCTACGCCGCCGGGGACTTCTACGCCTCGTGGGGACCTGAGATACGTTCCCTGTATATCGAGGACGGAGTCCTGCACATGGACTGTGCCGACACGGTCAGGGTGTCTCTGGTCACCGATGTACGCATCTCTCATTACGCCGCCGCACCGGTCGGCGAGGAGCTGAACCACTACACCTACGATCTGCGCCCCTGGCTGGCGCAGGCGCGGGCAACAGGTTGCGAGGGCGTTGCCTACTTCCGCCTGACACTGGAGAGCGCGAACGGCAGTCGTGCCCTGACACGGGGCTACTTTGCCGACGAGCTGACCGATATTGCCCTGTAACCATACTGCCTACGGAGGAATCGATATGAGTCGAAATCAGCAAAAGAAGGTACACAACGACCGCCGCGCCGAAAAGCAGAAGGAGCGCGAGCGCAAGAGCAGACCGCCCAAGAATGTCGTGCGCGTCCACCTGATGGACGGGCTGTATGTCCTCTATACCTCCCTGATCCTCGCAGCCGCCATCGCCGTGATCATCGTCATGGAGTGGCGAGGCTGGTTTGACGGCATCATCGGCTCGGTGCTGGCGGTTGTCATGGGGGGCATCGCCGTGCTGTGCGTGTTCGACCTCGCCATGCTCCTGACCGCCTGTGTCACCATCGCCGACGGGCAGGTCAACGCCGGGAAGAACGAGCAGGGACAGCTGATGCTCTTCCATGTCGAGAATATCGTCTCGGTCGAGCTGCGGGACAAGAGCGGGAACACTGTCAAAGAGGATCGCAGGAAATACGCCCGTGTCGCCGTGACCTTCGTCATGTCCAGCGGACGGATCAACCAACGCCCCTTTGGGCATATCCGTCAGAGACAGCTCAACAACCTCAGGCGGGCGTTGGAAAAGACGGAATGAACACAATCCAAGCAAAGGAAGCATAATTACGAATGCAGAACGAGATCGTGATCAAGGGCGCGCGCGTCCACAACCTGAAGAATATTGATGTGACCATCCCGCGGGACAAGCTGGTGGTCATGACCGGTCTGTCCGGCTCGGGCAAATCCTCCCTGGCTTTCGACACCATATACGCCGAGGGGCACCGCCGCTTTGTGGAGTCCCTGTCCTCCTATGCGCGTATGTTCTTAGGGCAGATGGACAAGCCGGATGTGGATATGATCGAGGGGCTGTCCCCCGCCATCTCCATTGACCAGAAGACCACCTCCCGCAACCCGCGCTCCACGGTCGGCACGGTGACCGAGATATACGACTACCTGCGCCTCTTATACGCACGGGTGGGGGTTCCCCACTGCCCCGTGTGCGGCAAGGAGATCCGCCAGCAGAGCGTGGATCAGATCATCGACAAGATCCTGACCCTGCCCGAGGGCAGTCGCTTTCTGGTGCTCTCCCCTGTTGTGCGGGCGCAGAAGGGTATGCACGAAAAGGTGCTGGCCGATGCCAAGAAGAAGGGGTATGTCCGCGTGCGAATAGACGGCTCCCTGTACGATCTGTCCGAGCCGATCACGCTGGACAAGAACAAGAAGCACAGCATCGAGATCGTGGTGGATCGTCTGGTACTGCGGGACGGCATACGCTCCCGCCTCTCCGACTCGGTGGAGACGGCGTTGGCAGCGGCGGATGGGCGGTTGCTCATCGTCACGGTTCCGCGCGATGGGGAGACCGAGCAGGAGCTGTCCTTCTCCCAGCGGTACGCCTGCGAGGAGCACGGCGTGTCCTTCGGGGAGTTGGAGCCGCGTATGTTCTCCTTCAACAACCCGGCGGGTGCCTGCCCCAAGTGCGCGGGACTCGGGGATATGCAGCGGGTGGCGGTCAAGCGGCTGATCCCGCATCCCGAGCTGTCCCTGCGGCAGGGCGCGATCCAGGTGAACGGCTTCAAGACACTGGATACCGAGAGCTGGAACGGCCCCCTGTTCGAGGCGGCGGGCAAGCGGTTCGGCTTTACCATGGATCAACCGATCAATACCTTCACCCCCGAGGCACTCCATGTGCTCTATTACGGCTCCGGGGAGGAGACCTACGACGTGGTGCGCTACTTCGGCAAGGAGGCGCACCGGCAGAAGGCAAAATTTGACGGCGTGGTGGGCATCATCGAGCAACGGATGGCGCAGGGCATGAGCAACGACTACTACGAGCAGTTCGTCGAGGAGGCCTCCTGCCCCGACTGTCACGGCAGACGTCTGAACCCGGCGGCTCTGTCGGTCACGGTAGGCGGGATGAACATCTGCGACCTGTGTGACCTGTCCATTCGGGATGCTCTGGCCTTCGTGGACGGTCTGGATGGTCAACTGATCGGCGGTGAGGCTGTCATCGCGCGGGACATCCTGAAGGAGATACGCTCTCGGCTGGGCTTTTTGGTCAGTGTGGGATTGGACTACCTGACCCTCTCCCGCAAGGCGGGTACTCTGTCGGGCGGCGAGGCGCAACGCATTCGCTTGGCGACCCAGATCGGGTCATCCTTGGTCGGGGTGCTGTATATTCTGGACGAGCCCTCCATCGGTCTGCATCAGCGGGACAACAGCAAGCTGATCGCCACCCTCAAGAAGCTCCGTGACCTCGGAAATACCGTCATCGTGGTGGAGCATGACGAGGAGACCATGCAGGAGGCTGATTATATCGTGGATGTAGGCCCCGGTGCCGGTATCCACGGCGGTCGGATCGTGGCCGCCGGAACCCCCGGGGATGTCATGGCCGATCCGAACTCCATTACCGGAGCCTACCTCTCCGGGCGCAAGAAGATCGAGATACCCGCCGAGCGGCGGCCGGGGAACGGCCAATTCTTGCGAGTGTTCGGCGCGGCCGAGCACAACCTCAAGCACATTCATGTGGACATCCCGCTGGGATGCTTCGTCTGCGTGACCGGGGTCTCCGGCTCGGGCAAGTCCTCTCTGGTCAACGGGATCATCCATCCCGTGCTGGCCGCCGAGCTGAACCGCGCCACCACCTACCCCGGGGAGCACGACCGCATAGAGGGGCTGGAGAATCTGGACAAGGTCATTGCCATTGACCAAAGTCCGATCGGGCGAACTCCCCGCTCCAACCCCGCGACCTACACGTCCCTGTTCAATGACATCCGCGACCTGTTCGCCAAGACCCCCGAGGCCAAGGCGCGTGGCTTTGCCCCGGGTCGGTTCTCCTTCAATATTAAGGGCGGACGTTGCGAGGCCTGCGAGGGGGACGGTGTCCGCAAGATCGAGATGCACTTCCTGCCGGATGTGTATGTCACCTGTGATGTCTGCCACGGCAAGCGATACAACCGCGACACGCTGGAGTGCCACTACAAGGGCAAGAGCATTTCGGATGTGCTGGAGATGACGGTAGAGGAGGGGTTGTCCTTCTTTGACGGTCTGCCTCGCATCACAGGCAAGCTCCGGACCTTGTACGACGTGGGGCTGGGGTATATCAAGATCGGGCAGTCCGCGACCACCCTGTCGGGCGGCGAGGCACAGCGGGTCAAGCTGGCCGCCGAGCTGGCGCGGCGGAGCACAGGCAAGACCTTCTATATCCTGGACGAGCCGACCACGGGTCTGCACAGCGACGATGTCTCCCGCCTGCTGGCCATCCTGCAAAGGCTGGCGGATGCGGGCAATACCGTCCTTGTCATCGAGCACAATCTGGATGTCATCAAGTCCGCCGACTATATCATCGACTTAGGTCCCGAGGGCGGGGACGGCGGCGGCACGGTGGTGGCGACCGGTACGCCTGAGGAGGTAGCCGCCTGCGAGAGCAGCTACACGGGTATGTTCTTAAAGCGTATATTTGAAAAATGATCCCTTCGGATGCCATTCGCGCCTTTGCGCAGGATAGCAGAACAACAGGGCATGACCTTTTTGAAACGCTTTTTTGACAAAGCTGGCTGAAATGCCCCATTTTTCGCGTTTTTCTCCGAAAATATTCACTCTTTGCCGATTGACAATGTCGGCGCGGCATGGTATAATAGACAAAATACAGGTTCGCGTGAGTCACGAACCGGATGAAATGGAAAAAGGAGATGCAGACCATGGCAACCTTTATCAATGAGCCCTCCCATACTTTCAACGAATACCTGTTGATCCCCGGGTACTCCTCGGCGGACTGCGTTCCTGCTAACGTCAGCCTGCGTACCCCGCTGGTCAAGTACCGCAAGGGAGAGACGCCCGCCATCACCATGAATATCCCGATGGTCTCCGCCATCATGCAGGCGGTCTCGGGGGATCGTCTGGCGGTCGCGCTGGCGGTCGAGGGCGGTGTCTCTTTCATCTATGGTGCACAGACCATCGAGGATGAGGCCGCTATGGTCAAGCGCGCTAAGAGCCACAAGGCGGGCTTCGTCCGCTCGGACTCCAACATCACTCCGGATGCCACCATGGCGGATGTGGTCGCGCTGGTCAAGGAGACCGGTCACAATACCGTTGCCGTCACCGAGGACGGCACCCCCGAGGGCAAGCTCCTGGGCATCGTCACCGGTCGTGACTACCGTCCCAGCCGCATGGATCCTGCCACAAAAGTATCTTCCTTTATGACTCCCTTCGAGAAGCTCATTACCGCTCCCGAGGGTACTACCCTGAAGATCGCCAATGACATCATCTGGGATAACAAGCTCAATTCCCTGCCCATCATCGATGAACAGCAGCACCTCTGCTACATGGTGTTCCGCAAGGACTACGACAGCCACAAGCAGAACCCCAATGAGCTTCTGGATGCTTCCAAGCGGTATGTCGTGGGCGCGGGCATCAATACCCGCGACTACAAAGAGAGAGTTCCCGCACTGATCGAGGCGGGAGCTGACGTGCTCTGCATCGACTCCTCCGAGGGCTTCTCGGATTGGCAGAAGTTCACGCTGGCATGGATCCGTGAGCAGTACGGCGACAGCGTCAAGGTCGGCGCGGGCAATGTCGTGGATGCAAAGGGCTTCCGCTTCTTAGCCGAGTGCGGCGCGGACTTTGTCAAGGTCGGTATCGGCGGCGGTTCCATCTGCATCACCCGTGAGACCAAGGGCATCGGTCGCGGACAGGCTACCGCCCTCATCGATGTCTGCCGCGAGCGGGATCGCTACTTTGAGGAGACCGGCATCTATGTGCCTGTCTGCTCGGACGGCGGTATCGTCTACGATCACCACATCACGCTGGCACTGGCTATGGGTGCCGACTTCGTCATGCTGGGTCGCTACTTTGCCCGCTTTGACGAGTCCCCCTCCAACAAGGTCAGCATCGGCGGCACCTACTACAAGGAGTACTGGGGCGAGGGCTCTGCCCGTGCCCGCAACTGGCAGCGGTATGACCTGGGCGGCGACAAGAAGCTGTCCTTCGAGGAGGGTGTCGACTCCTATGTTCCCTACGCGGGAAGTCTCAAGGATAATGTCGCCATGACGCTGGCTAAAGTTCGCTCCACCATGTGCAACTGCGGTGCCCTGACCATCCCCGAGCTGCAGGAGAAGGCTGTCCTGACACTGGTCTCGGCGACCAGCATCGTGGAGGGCGGCGCACATGACGTCATCCAGAAGGAAAAGAGCAGCTCTGTAAAGTAAGCCGGTATAACGAGATATGCATGGGAAGTCTCCGAGAGGGGGCTTCCCATGACTCGCTTTGAAGGTTCTCCGTAAAGGATCGAGATACATATATGAACATGAAGAAGATCATGGTCATCGGCTCGCCGGGTGCGGGAAAGACCACCTTTGCCCGTGCCCTGAGCCGGCGGGTGGGCATCCCCCTCTACCATCTGGATGCCATCTGGCACAGACCCGACCGCACCCACATCTCCCGCGAGGCCTTTGACGAGGAGCTGGCGCACATCCTGTCCACCCCCGCCTGGATCATTGACGGAAATTACAACCGAACCATCCTGCCGCGCCTGCTGGCTGCCGACACGGTCTTTCTGTTCGACCTGCCGGTCGAGGTCTGTCTCTGCGGGATAGAAACCCGCAGGGAGCAGGCACGCCCGGATATGCCGTGGATCGAGACCGAGCCTGACCCTGAGTTTGAAGACTTTGTCCGCGCCTTTCCCGTGACCTCCCTGCCGACCATCCGCGAGCACATACGTCTGCACGGCGCGGGCAAGCAGATCACGGTATTCCATACGCGAGAGCAGGCGGATGCCTACCTCCGCGACCTTTCCTGAGTGAGAAAAAGAGCACCGCAACAGCCTTCACGAAGGCTTGCAGCAGTGCTCTTTTTTCATATCAATTCTGCGCGAAGAAGCTGTCGAGTCCGTTTGCGATCCCGACGGCCGCATCATGAGCAAAGCTCTCTTCGGCCATGCGGAGGTCGTCCTCTCGGTTGGTCATGAAGCCCAGTTCCAGAATGGTGGTCGGGACTCCGCTCCAGTTGGTGCCCGCCTTGGTGTCGGTCTCCCAGATGCTCCGACGACTGATGCCGGAGGCCTCGCAGTAGGCATTCAGAAGCACCTCCGAGAGGCGGCGGCTGGCGGCATACTGAGCGCGGCAATCAGGGTACGGATTCTCGGCAGTCTGGCAGACCGTCATTGCCCCCTTCATGTCCGCCGTGTCCCAGCCGTTGGCGTGGATGCGGAGGAAGGCATCGGCTCCCACCGAGTTGGCGATCTGCGCCCGCTCCACATTGCTGATATTGACCTCGTTGGTCTCGCGGATCATGACCACACTGAAGCCTCGGGAGATCAGCTCATCCCGCAGAGCCAGCGCGACCCGCAGGTTCAGCGCGTACTCCTCCAGGTGGGAGAAGCTGCCCTCCGTCCCGGAGGACACCTTTGACTGCAGGGTATCCGCCCCGGGGCCGATCGGCTCCTTCTCGGAGTTGCCCTTTATCTGGTGCCCCGCATCAATGACGATGATGGTATCGCGGTTCTTGCCGGTGCCGGTATACCGAATATCGGTGCCCGCATGGGCTTCCCCTGTATAGGGGGTGTCGGTTCCGCTTGGGAACACAGGGGGCAGCTGTGTCTCCGGCTCGGTCGCGGGGGCTGTTTCGGGGATGGTATCGGGGTCGGTCTGATGGTGCGGCTGTGTGGCTTCTTCTCCCTCGGTAGCCGGTAGTGTGTCGGGGGTAGCGTTGGCTCCCTCGGACGGATCGGTGTCGGTCACGCGGATGACCATATCATCGGTGCTCAGGCCAGAGGACTGCTGATCTCCCCACAGCCAATTCTCATTGGAATCGCCGCAGGACGACAGGCAGACGGCCAGCATCAAAAGGCAGATGGCCGACAGGATGACTATCCTCCTATGTATCGCCGGATCATGTGATCTCATGCTTGAAGTTTTCCTCCTTCGGTATTCGCTCGGAGTCGGCATTTCCGACTCCGCTGTATATTATAGCACATTCGACGCGGGATGTCAATCGGGTACCTGACATTTGGCAAAGGCTTATATGGCTTGTAGGTTCAATGCGAATTCCACAGAGGGGCGACACGAAAGCGGAGCTCCTTTATACTCATGCTCTCGGTGGAAATTACAGGAATTTTGCATATCGACTTGCATTTTTGCCACAATTGTGCTATACTGTAGGCGAGGATTCTCAGAACAGGGGGTACATTCCATGGGAGCCGCCACCATATATGGTAGACGGTCACCACGGAAACGTATCTTCGCTACGCATGATCGCACGATCCACGGATCGGTGTGATCGGAAAGGAATATGCCTATGATACACTCGCCCCACCCTACCGCGTCCCGCAGAGGACATACATACGCGGCTCTTGTCCTGTCCGTCCTGCTTACGCTCTGCCTGATCCTGATCGGCTGTGCCGACGTCACCGACAGCAATGCCGACACCGGAACCGCGACCGATGCACCGACTGACACATCCTCCGCTCCTGCGACGGATGACGGAGAGACTACCCAACCCGACACAGAGGA
Organism: uncultured Clostridium sp.; assembly: GCA_964463245.1. Classification (GTDB taxonomy): domain Bacteria; phylum Bacillota; class Clostridia; order Oscillospirales; family CAG-272; genus CAMEON01. Next base: position 14,298 of record CAYXBU010000009.1, read on the forward strand.
GGGATCCACCGTGACAGAGACCACCGATATACAAGGGACCGAACCCGAGACCATCCCGGAAACGGAACCCGAGACTGAGACAGAGACCGAAACCGAGACCATCCCCGAGACCGAGCCTGAGACCGACCCGATACGGGAGGCACTGGAGCTGTCGGTCAAGGTCGAGCCGTATGTCCCCGACGAGCCTTGCCATATGACCGATGTGAAGGCCATGTGGCTCTCCCAGTTCGACCTGAATCAGGTCTACACGAACGGCGGCAAACAGCGGGAGGAGTCGGATTTCCGCACGAGGATCGGTGACATCCTGCAAAACGTCGTGGACAACGGCTTCAACACGGTGTTCCTGCAGGTGCGCCCCAATGCCGACAGCTTCTACCCCTCCAACTACTACGCCCCCAGCAAGTATGTCGTCGGCAGCTACGCCAACACCTTTGACTACGACCCCTTTGCTATCGTGATCGAGGAGGCGCGCGCCCGCGGCCTGTCCATCCACGCGTGGATCAACCCCTTGCGGGGTATGTCGGACGCTGAGATCCGCCAGATCGACAGCGCGTACGTCATCCGCCAGTGGTATGACGATGCTGCGCTGTGCGGCAAGTACATCGTCAAGTCCGGAAGCACCTGGTACCTGAATCCCGCCTACGCCGAGGTGCGTGACCTGATCGTGTACGGTGCACGCGAGATACTCGAAAACTACGACGTGGACGGTGTCCACATGGACGACTACTTCTACCCCACGCAGGATGCCTCCTTTGACAGTGCAGCCTATGCCGCTTACAAGCAGGAGGGCGGCAAGCTCTCGTTGGACAACTGGAGACGGGAGAATCTCTCGGATCTGGTCTCTCGCCTGTATCGTACCACCAAGCGGCATGATCCGAATGCGCTGTTCGGCATCAGCCCGGCGGGTACCCTGAACAAGGTCTACGCCAACCAGTACGCCGATGTGCACCGTTGGTGCGGCGAGGCCGGCTTTGTGGATTACATCCTGCCGCAGGTCTACTTCGGCTTTGAGCACGCGACCATGCCGTTTGACCGTGTATGTGAGCAGTGGCGGGACATCATCAAGACCGAGTATACCCACCTCTTGATCGGGGTCAGCTTCGGCAAGGCCAGCGCACAGTATGACCAGTGGGCGGGAAGCGGCCAGTATGAGTGGCGCGACCACCACGACATCATGGCGCGGTGTCTCAGCTACACTCTCGATCTGGAGAAGTGCAAGGGTATGTCGGTGTTCTGCTACCAGTACTTCTACCACCCCGTGACCGGTGTTCCCAACGCTACAACAGCCACCGAGCGGGAGGGCTTCATGGATATCTGGATGTCGGCTTCTTGGGAGGATTGACCTACATACTCTCATTCTCTCTCTGAAAAGGACGAATTCAATGGGTCACAAAAGGAAGAAAAAGGCTACTCGCTCGACCACGGCGCAAACGTCTCCCGAACAGGACGGCAGGGCGTTAGCCGAGCCGGAGGACAGCACCGAAAGCGGTACTTCCCTGCTCCGGACTGCCGAGCGGGAGGCGCACTTGATCGAGGAGCTGGAGACTCTGCGGTTGGAGAACCAACGCCTGACGCAAACCGTCTCCACCCTGCGTAAGCAGTTGGGGGAGTATGGGGAGGAGGATATGCCCCTCCGTCGTCCCAAGCCCCGCACACGCCGCGAGGCGTGGGGACGACAGTTCCGCGACGAGGGACGCGCGGCCGGGAGCTTTTCCAAGAAGACCTTTCCGCGCTACCTCATCGGCATCGTCAATGCATCCACCCCGGGGCGGCTGGTCAAGAAGGTCACTCGCTTCTTCCGCAGGGTGCGGCTGGTGCGTACGGTAGTGGCGGTCGGTACTGCGGTGATAACGGCTGTAGTGTTGTTCCCCATGTATGTGGTGGTTCTGCCGATCATGCTGACCCTCAGCGGTCTGACGGCCTTCCTTAGCCTGTTTTTCGCATTTCGAAAAAACAGACAACTGCGGCAGGAGCTGAACGGGCGGCACCTGTACGTGCTGATCGCCACCGAGGATGTCTGCCTCCACCCCGACTCCTTCTTTGTCCGCAACGCCCATCAATTGGCGCATACCCCCGGCTGTGCCGTGCTGGTGGTCTCGCCTCACAATCTTCGCACCCAAGGGTTGGGCGGTAAGGGGCTGTTCGTGACGGCGCGGCGGGAATGTGACGATCTCTATCTTGTCCGCAAGCATTACTTCTTCAACCTGCGCCGCAAGGTACTGCGCAGGATCGACCCGCATATGACCATAATCTATTAAATGACGAAAGGATGAGCTACCATGCAATACATTCCATACATTTACTTTGGCCTCCTTCTCCTGATGAGCATCATCACGCTGGTGTTCTTCGCATCCGATAAGCACAACTCCTCTCGCGACGGAAAGGGGCGTGTCCCCGAGATCGTGCTCCTGTCGCTGTGCAGCTTCGGCGGGGCTTGCGGTGCGCTGATCGGGATGTATGTCCTGCGGCACAAGACCAACCCCGTGACCAAGTTTCACTTCTTCGTGACCCTGTGGCTCTCGGTCGCCCTGCAGGCGGCGTTGGCAATTTTGGCTGTCCGCAGCCTGCTCTGATGCTGAAAGGAGGATTTACCTATGGCACGTTCCAATGAATTTACCCACGGCGGCGGTGTCGGCAAGAATATCGGCCTCATGCTCCGCGCCATTTTGAATCTGATCTCCTTTGGCCTGCTCTGGTTTGGTCTGTTCCAGCTGGGTGCCGACAAGGTGCTCTTCGGGCTGCCCGATACGGTTCCGCTGATCTGCACCATTGCGGGGGTGGCTCTGACACTGCTCTTTCTGGTAGTCAACCTGATCGCCCCTTGGCGGCACAGGAAGCACTGACTTGATAAAACGGAAACCGCAACCGGATCTTGTTATGTAACAACATTATCGGAATCGGTAATCGCATATCTTCACGCTCCCGCGCACGCCCCGTGCGCGGGGCGTTCTCTATCGCACGGTTCAGTGCGATTCCTGTATCACATATCCGTCGGATCTGCACGCGCGGGGAGAAAGGTTTTGAAAAACCCTTGACAATCCGCCGTTATGCGTGTATAATATACTCGTAAAATAATATCTTGTAAAGGTAAAGGATGTATCACCATGAATATTTACGAAGAGCTGGTAGCCCGCGGCCTGATCGCTCAGGTCACAAACGAGGAAGAGATCAAATCCATGATCAACGCCGGTAAGGCGACCTTCTATATCGGCTTTGACTGCACGGCTGACAGCCTGACGGCGGGGCACTTTATGGCTCTGACCCTGATGAAACGGCTCCAGCTGGCGGGCAACAAGCCCATCGCCCTGATCGGCGGCGGCACCACCATGATCGGCGACCCCTCCGGCCGCACCGATATGCGTAAGATGCTGACCAAGGAGGACATCGACCACAACGCCGAGTGCTTCAAGCGGCAGATGGAGAGATTCATCGAGTTTGGCGAGGGCAAAGCGCGGATGATCAACAACGCAGACTGGCTTCTGAACCTCAACTATGTGGAGCTGTTGCGGGAGGTCGGTGCCTGTTTCTCGGTCAACAATATGCTCCGCGCCGAGTGCTACAAGCAGCGCATGGAGAAGGGGCTCTCCTTCCTTGAGTTCAACTATATGATCATGCAGTCCTATGACTTCTACCACCTGTTCAAGACCTACGGCTGTAATATGCAGTTCGGCGGTGACGACCAGTGGTCGAATATGCTGGGCGGCACCGAGCTGATCCGCCGCAAGCTGGGCAAGGATGCCCACGCCATGACCATTACCCTGCTGACCGACAGTCAGGGCAAGAAGATGGGCAAGACCGCCGGCAATGCTGTATGGCTGGATCCCAACAAGACCACGCCCTACGACTTCTACCAGTACTGGCGCAACGTGGACGATGCAGATGTGCTCAAGTGCATCCGTATGCTGACCTTCCTGCCGCTGGAGCAGATCGACGAGATGGATCACTGGGAGGGCGCACAGCTCAATCAGGCCAAGGAGATCCTGGCCTTCGAGCTGACCAAGATGGTACACGGCGAGGAGGAGGCCAACAAGGCGCAGGCAGGCGCAAAGGCTCTCTTCGGCGCGGGTGCGGATGCAGAGGTGCCCACTCTGACCCTTGTCGAGGGGGACTATCGGGACGGCAGCATCCGTCTCCCTGCCCTTTTGGTCAAGGCCGGCTTTGCCAAATCAACCTCCGAGGCGAGAACTGCCATCACTCAGGGCGGCGTGACTCTGGACGGCGAGAAGATCACCGATGTGCAGGCCGCCTTCACGGCGGCGGACTTTGCCGAAGGCAAGCTCCTGCGCAAGGGCAAGAAGAACTATATCAAGGTCGTGAACGGCTGATGGAACAGGCAAAGATCGACCGCATCAATCAGCTGGCACGCAAGGTCAAGGCAGGCGAGACCCTGACCCCGGAGGAAACACGGGAGAGGGCGGCTCTGCGTAAGGAGTATCTGGAGTCGGTTCGTGCGAACATGGCCAATATCCTCAACAACACCGTCATTCAATACCCCGACGGCAGACGGGAGAAGGTGCGCCAAAAGACCGCCGCTCCCGTGCCGCCGCCGACTCATCCCTTCCTGCGGGAGGCACTGATCCCCGGCGGCGAGCCGTTGCGAACGGTGTCCGACAGCGTGGAGGAGACCGAGCGGCAGGGTGCCGCACTGGCACGGCTGATGGAGGCATCCATCGGGAGCCGCGACCCGCTTCCGCCGTTCGTCGCCCTGTACGGCGACCTCGGCGTGGGCAAGACTGCCTTTGTGCGGGGCTTTGCCTCGGTGACGGCTCCCGGGGCGGCTGTCCGTTCTCCCACCTTCGCGCTGGTGAACGAGTACCACTCCCCCGCCCATCCGTCCCTGTTCCACTTTGATATGTACCGCATCACCTCGGAGGATGATCTGTACTCCATGGGGTTTGAGGACTACTTGGACAGGGGTATCTGCCTCTGTGAGTGGAGCGAGAATATCCCCTATGCCCTGCCCTCCACCTATGTCGAGGTTCGCATCGAAAAGGATGCCGCGCAGGTGGATAGGCGTCACATCTCCGTGTGTGTCAAGGGGGCTACGCTATGCTGATCTTAGCCTTGGATTCAACGGCACTTTCCGGCTCGGTCGCGCTATGTGAGGACGAGGCACTGATCGCCGAGTATACGGTCAGTACCGGACACACCCACTCCGAGACCCTTCTGCCTATGGTCGAGGCGGTCTTGAACAGCGCGGGACGACAGGTCGAGGAGATCGGTCTGTTCGCCTGTACCATCGGCCCCGGCTCCTTTACCGGGGTGCGTATCGGTGCGGCGACCATCAAGGGGCTGGCCTTCGGGCGGGATGTCCCCTGCGTGGGTGTCTCCACCCCGGCGGCACTGGCTGAGAACGGGTATTTGACCGCCGCACGAGAGAACGCCTTGATCTGCCCTGTCATGAACGCACGACGGGAGCAGGTATTCAATGCGCTCTTTGAGGCGCGGGACGGACATATGCACCGCCTTTGTGACGACCGCGCTCTGCCTGTCACCGAGCTGGCAGGGGAGCTTGCATCCGATCCCGCGTATGAGGGTCGGTCGGTCATCCTGACAGGGGACGGCACGACCATGACAAGAGCCGCACTGGAATCCGTGATAGGTGCGGAACGGGTCATCTGCCTTCCCGAACGCGACCTGCGGGTCAATGCGTACCATGTCGCGCAGTGTGCCCTGCGAGAGTACCGTGCGGGTGCGTATACTACGGCGGCCGCGCTGACCCCGATCTACATGCGTATGTCCCAGGCCGAGCGGACACGGTCGGAAAAATCAGCTTCCGAAAAGTAACAATAAAGAATCATAATATCGAATCGAGGATCCTGCATCATGAATATTCAAAAGATCATTATCGGCTGTGACCACGGAGCCCTGAATCTCAAAAAAGCCATCATCTCACATCTGGAGGCTAAGGGGATCACGGTCGAGGATGTCGGCACCTACACCACCGACTCCTGTAACTATCCCGACTATGCCGACCGTGTCTGCAAGAAGGTGCAGGACGGCACCTACCCGCTGGGTATCCTGGTCTGCGGGACGGGGATCGGTATGTCCATGGCCGCCAACAAGCACCCCGGCATTCGCGCCGCCGCCTGCGAGAACACCTTCTCGGCTCGCATGACGCGGATGCACAACAATGCTAACATCCTCTGCATGGGGGAGCGGGTCATCGGCGCAGGTTTGGCCTGTGATATGGTAGACCTGTTCATTTCCACCGATTTCGAGGGCGGACGGCACGAGGCGCGGGTCGCCATGCTGGATGCGCTGGACGAACAGAAAGCATAAAAATAACAAAAAAAGGAGCGGGTCATATGAAAGAGAAGAAGGCTAAGAGCGAAACGGAGACCGCAAAGCGTCCCTTCGCCCACCGTCTGGCTGATGTATTCCGTGCCGTTGGCGGCAAGCCCATCCCGCAGAATTTTACGACGGTGGTCGTATGCGCCGCCGGTAGCTCTACCCGCATGGGCGGGGACATCACCAAACAGTTCCTGGAGCTGGACGGCATCCCCGTGATCGTCCGTACCCTGCAGGCCTATCAGGCTGCTTCGTGCATCCACGAGATCATCGTGGTCGCCAAGGAGGACGAGATCCCCCTGTACGACGGCATGAAGGAGACCTACGGCCTGTCCAAGCTGACCAAGATCCTCCCCGGTGGGGAGACGCGTCAGGAGTCTTCCCGCCTCGGCTCGGATGAGATCGACAAGCGCGCCAAGTATATCGCCATCGCGGACGGAGCGCGTTGCCTGACCACCCCCGAGGAGATAGACAAGGTCTGCCACGCCGCCTACAGCTGGGAGGCCGCCTCGGCCGCCATCCCCGCCACCGATACCGTCAAAGTCGTGGACACCTCCCTGTTCGTGGAGTCCACCCCGGAGCGCGAGCAGGTCTGGCTGGCGCAGACCCCGCAGGTCTTCCGCGTGCCGATCTACCGTGCGGCGGCCTATGCCTGCCGCGACGAGGGCTTCAAAGCATCGGATGACAACTCCATGGTGGAGCATCTGCATATCCCGGTCAAGCTGATCAAGACCGGTCGTGAGAATATCAAGATCACCGACCCGTTCGACCTACTGGTCGCGCACGCCGTGCTGGAGGCTCGCAAGGCCGCCGACACGCCCGAGGTGCCGGAGGCATGAGGATCGGGCACGGCTACGATGTTCACCGCCTGGTCGAGGGGCGGGAGCTGATCTTGGGCGGTGTGTCCGTCCCATACGAGAAAGGCCTTTTGGGACACAGTGATGCAGACGTGCTCCTGCACGCGATCATGGATGCCGTACTGGGTGCCCTGGCACTGGGGGACATCGGCAAGCTGTTCCCCGACCGTGACCCTGCCTACGCGGGCGCGGACAGTTGGTGCCTGACCCGCCGTGTCGGCGAGTTGATGCGGGAGCACGGCTACCGTATCGGCAACATCGATGCCACTGTCATCGCACAGGCTCCCAAGCTGAGTCCCTATATCCTCGCCATGCGGGAGCGGATCGCCGCCGCGCTGGACACCGAGACGGCTCGGGTCAGTGTTAAGGCGACCACCGAGGAGCACCTGGGCTTTACCGGCTCGGGCGAGGGCATTGCGGCTCACGCCGTCTGCCTGCTGGAGCCGTTGGCGTAACACGCCGCGCTGGTAGCAGAGTCTCCCCTGCCCCACCCGCCCCGAGGGGCAGGCAGGGCATACCCAAGTGCCACACCCGACCGCGCATCCCTTCCTACGAGTGTCGGAGAACGCAACAGCCGCTTCGACAGATTTCGACATCCCTCGGCAGGGTGTGACACGCCGTTGCACCCATGACCAGTGTATGCACCCTCCCCCTGTCCCGTTCCCGACTCCACATATCTTTCATACGAAAGGAATGATCTCATGTTTTACATTGCTCCTTCCCTGCTGGCGGCTGACTATTCCAACCTGCAAGGCGAGATACAGCGCATGGAGGATGCCGGCGCGAACTACCTCCACCTGGATGTGATGGACGGGCATTTCGTGCCCAACATCAGCTTTGGCGCGGGATTGATCAAGTCCATCCGTCGGAACACCCGCCTGTTCTTTGATGTACACCTCATGATCTCGGAGCCGGCGCGCTATGCCGACAGCTTCATAAAAGCGGGAGCGGACATCATCACCTTTCATTACGAGGCGGTGGAGAACCCCTTGGAGGTGTTGCGCTCCATCCGCTCACGGGAAATGCCCTGCGGGATCGCCATATCCCCCAAGACCCCGGTTGAAGTGCTCTACCCCCTCTTGAACGAGGCGGATATGTTCCTCATCATGACCGTAGAGCCGGGCTTCGGCGGGCAGGCACTCATCCCGGAGACACTGGATAAGGTGCGTTGCCTGCGGCGTTATGCGCGGGAACAGGGCAAGAATATCCATATCGAGGTGGACGGCGGCATCACGGCCGACAACGCCAGCTACTGCACCGAGGCCGGTGCCAATATCTTGGTCGCGGGGTCGGGGCTGTTCAAGTCCAAGCACCCCCGCTCGGTGGTGCAGAAGATGCGGGAGGCGTATCGGGAGCATCCGTTTTTAGGGTAAATACGAATAAGGGTGAAAACGAATACGCAAGTGTAAAGCGTTAGTGCTTTAATTCAAATTAATTAGCACGATTTAATCAACAGCACCATATTTTTCTCCGCACTTCCCCTGAAGTGCGGAGTTTTTCTGCGTTTGCCCTGTATCTCTGCCGCATTTCTTCCTGCGACACCCATTACCGCCCCTAATGTGCGCCCTTTAGTCACAAAAATGTCTTTTTTTTGAAACTTTTTTGGCAAAAAGTATTTACAATTCCGCAAAACTGTGCTATAATGGGGCTGAAAGAAAAGCTGTCCTGTCAAAGTCTCTCATACGGTGCCATGGCGGATAATTCCATAAGAATTCATACTTTGGTCACACAAATAACCCATTGACGGAGTATGATACGGAATGGATACCTGTATTCGCATCAGAAACGGAAGACAGGAAAGAATAAAGGTAGGAGGACACGGATATGATGGATACAAAGATATTGGTCGTAGACGACGACCCCAACATCAGCGACCTGCTGAAAATATATTTTGAGAACGAGGGCTACGAGGTCAAGACCGTGGCGGACGGCGCGGAGGGCGTGAACACCTTCCGCCTGTACGATCCCGATCTGGTCTTGCTTGACTTGATGCTCCCCAAAAAGGACGGTATGCAGGTGTGCCGCGAGATCCGCGAGATCTCCCCCAAGCCCATCATCATGGTCACCGCCAAGGGCGAGGTCTTTGACAAGGTGCTGGGGCTGGAGCTGGGCGCGGATGATTTCGTGGTCAAGCCCTTTGACATGAAGGAGCTGTCCGCACGGGTCAAGGCGGTGCTCCGCCGCTACCAGACCCACGCCAACCAGAAGGATGACGATGTGATCCGTTTTGACAACATTGAGATCAGCAAGCTCAAGTATGAGCTGAAGCTCAAGGGCAAGTCCATCGACATCCCCCCGAAAGAGCTGGATCTCTTGTACTTCCTGGCCTCCAACTGCAACCGCGTTTTCACCCGCGATGCCCTGCTGGACAAGGTCTGGGGCTTTGATTACCTGGGAGATTCCCGCACAGTGGACGTACACGTCAAGCGACTGCGCGAGAAGCTGGAGGGAGTCTCGGACAAGTGGACTCTCAAGACGGTCTGGGGTGTCGGCTACAAGTTTGAGCTCTTGTCCTGACGACAGCGGTCGTCCGCATATGCAACCTTTCGTGAGTTGCTGAACAGTCGAACCGTATGTTCAAAAGTGTTTTTGCTAAGTATGTGTCGGTCTTTACGGCACTTCTCCTGTGCGGTTTTCTGCTCCTGCTCCTGATATTCGGCAGTGTGGTCAACCACGATGCCGAGCAACGTCGTCAGTCCACCCTGCGGAACACCGTGCGCGCCGCCTCCGAGACACTCTCGGATATGCTCCGTGACAGCGGGGAGATCGAGCTGTCGGACTTCCTTTCCCGGCAGGAGGCACAGGTGACCTATGTCCTGCACGCCGTCACGGCCAACGCAGGGGATGTCTCCATGACTATTTATGACAAGGAAGGAACCGTTCTTCTGACGGTCGGTCAGTCGAATGCCATCCTGCAGGATGAGGAGACGGCGCAGGTGCTGGCTCTTGTGCGGGAAGCTGAGACGGTCACGTTGCCGATCTTTTCGGAGGACGGCTTTCTTTGCGGGGATCTGCTGGTTCGGCTCGGTGCGGGAGAGAATGCGGCACCAACGACGGCCGGCTTCATCCTTTTGCGACAGACCCCGAATACTGGCTCTGTCTTCCCCTACAGCTCCTTTGAAACGGTCCTGCTGGCGGCGGTGTGGGTCATGATCGCGGCTCTGATCGCGCTCTACTTCATCACCGAGCGCACCATTGAACCGTTGCGGGAGATGAGTCGTGCCGCGAAAAAGCTGTCGGTCGGCAGCTTTGACACCAAGGTGCCCGTCCGCGGGCGGGATGAGATCGCCCAGCTGGCGCAGACCTTCAATCAGATGTCGGACTCCTTGCAGAGCATGGAACGGATGCGCAGCGCGTTCATCGCCAACGTGTCCCACGACCTCCGCACCCCCATGACCACCATCTCCGGTTTCATCGACAGTATTCTGGACGGGGTCATACCGCCCGAGGAGCAGGAGCATTACCTGCGCGTGGTGTCGGACGAGGTCAGGCGGCTGTCTCGGCTGGTCAACCAGTTGCTGGATATATCCAGATTGCAGGCGGGCGAGCGAAAATTGGTCAAGCGTTCCTTTGACATTTGCGAGATGGGACGTCAAATATTGATCTCCTTTGAGCAGAAGATCGAGGACAAGCACCTGGAGGTCTCCTTTGAGTGCGACGAGGATCGGATACAGGTCTTTGGAGATCAGGATGCCGTCCATCAGATATTCTACAACATTTGCGACAACGCCGTCAAGTTCTCCCGCGAGGGAGGACAGCTGCGGTTGCGGATCACCCGAGAAAGACGACCGGAACGCGGCGGCAAGCTCAAGACTGTCGTCCGCGTATACAACGAGGGACAGGGGATCCCGCCGGAGGATCAGCCCTACATCTTTGAACGATTCTACAAGAGCGATAAGAGCCGTAGCCTGGACAAGACCGGTGTGGGGCTGGGTATGTATATCGCCAAGACCATTATTGAGGCGCACGGGGAATCTATCTCTGTCCATTCCGAGTACGGAAAGGATTGTGAGTTCACCTTCACCATGCCGCCGTCCGAGCAGACCACAGGTGGGTCTGTCGGCTCCAAGCACGAGAAGCGGGAGGAATAACACGCACCATTATGGATGAGAACATGAACCCAAACAACGACCTGCCGGAGTCGCAGGATACACAGGGCACGCAGAGCGAAGGTCGTCTGACCGAGCCGGTCACTTCTGCCGAGGAGCTCACCACGACCGAGCAGACCACTCCCCTGCCCCCTGTCGCAGAGGAGAGCGAGAGTGCCGAGACCGGGGCGGAGGATGTAACAGACGCGGAATCAGAAACCAATGCCGAACCGCCTGTGACTGAACCGACCGAGCCGCCCGTCCGCTATCGCTGGACGTATGCCGAACAGCGTCTCCATGACGAGACGGTAGTCAGAGTCGAGCAGACGGGGCGCAAGAAACGAAAGGGGCGCGGCGGCTTTGCCTACGCCATGATCATGACCGCCATGTTCGCCCTGAGCTTCTGCATCCTATTGGCTGTTCTGTTGACCGGTAAGGGAATACAGACTGCCACGGGTACAGTTCAAAATGACCCTGTCACCCGAGCCGATATGCTGGACGTGGAGAACACCAAGCGGTCGGTGGTGGTCGTGGAGGTGGTCACAAAGACAGGTAGCGGTGTCGGTACCGGCGTGATCCTAAATGAGAGCGGCTATATCGCCACCAATCACCACGTCGTGGACGGGGCTACCGCCATCCGTGTCACCTTTTTGGACGGGACTCACGCCGAGGCGACCCTGATCGGCTCCTCCGAGATGGATGACCTCGCGGTCATTCAGGTCAGCGCGGCTGAGGTCGGTGCACAGCTCGTCCCTGCCACCTTCGTGGAGGATATTGAAGAAAACTGCTATGTCGGGCAGACGGTTTACGCCATCGGTACTCCGGGTGGGGCGGAATTTGCCTTCACCACCACCAGAGGGATCATCTCCTATGTCAACCGCACCGTCAAGCAGTACAACAGCGACGGTACCCTTTCCAAAAAGCTCCGCACCATTCAGACCGACGCCATGGTCAATCCGGGGAACTCGGGCGGCCCGCTCGTGGACACCGAGGGGCGGGTGGTCGGTATCGTCTCCATGAAGCTGGGAGACGGCTATGATGGCATCGGCTTTGCTATCCCGTCGGACGGTGCGCTGGAGATATTGAACGCCATCATGCGGGACGGGAACGCTGACAGCATCAACTCTTCCCTGTCCTCCAAACGACCCTTGCTGGGCATCGTGGGGGTCTATGTTGAGGCCGACCACACCTACATCATGGATGATTCGCAAGGCCGCATCTTTGATTGTCAAGGCACGACGGTGGAGGCGGTGCGCGCCTCTATCTTGCAGGCCGGCGGGACACCGGGCGAGACCATCAGCCCTGCCGACAGCGGTATTTATGTGACGGATGTGACCGAGGGGATGGGTGCCTTTGGCAAGCTGCAGCGAGGGGATATCATCCTCTCGGCAGAGAGTATGCGTGTGACCTCCATGTCGGGGCTGATGGATGTGGTAAATGACATGGACATCGGCGACATGGTCACGCTCAAGATCCGGCGCGGCGACGAGACCCTTACGGTAGAGGTCGAGCTTATGGCGCAAAAGAATTGAATACAAGTGGCGAGGCATACTCTCGCCACATATGCGGGCATGGCGGAATTGGCAGACGCGCCGGATTTAGGATCCGGTTCCTTGTGAGTGCAGGTTCGATCCCTGTTGCCCGTACCAAAGAAAAGGGCTTGATGTATCAAGCCCTTTTTCATCGTCTCTGCGCTATCTTCTTCACGACCTCCTCGTCCGCCGGGCAGAACATATAACACGAAAACTCACGCGGGGTGATCCATCGAATATCGTTATGCTCCAGCTTCTGCGGTTGCCCATCGGCCAAGGTGGCCTCATAGAAGGTGAGGTGTACCGTCAGGTCGGGGTACTCGTGCAGAATATCGGCAAACACATCCCCGACCGTGATCGTGACCCCCAACTCCTCCCGACACTCGCGGACAAGTGCCTCCTCGTGGGTCTCACCCGGCTCGACCTTACCGCCGACGAACTCCCAAAGCAGGCCTCTGGCCTTGTGCGCCGGGCGTTGGCAGATCAGGAATGCATCTCCCTGCCATATGATGGCCGCAACCACCTCTGTAACTGTGACCGGCATGATCCATCTCCCTCCTGCGCTCAAGAGGCGGACTTATCGCCGTCCCACATCTCGATCTGCTTTTTGTCCTTGCCGGTAAGGCTGTACGGTTTGCGTTTATATGTGTAGTCATAGATGATCAAGGCACTGTACGGCTCCTTTCCGTCCTCGTCCTCCACATAATGCACATCGTCCTTGTAGTAGATATCCAGATAGACCGCCAGCACCGGGGTGTCCGACACATTGATGTCCAGCCCGTCAAAGATCACGGCGCGGTAGTTATACAGTCCCTTCTTCTGCGAGACGACCGAGGTGGGATGGTAGCGCAGGAACTTGACCGATGCGGGGTCGTTTCCTGCGTTATCCGAGGTGTCCTCGGGGGTTAGATCATAGGCCACATAGAGGGTCAGGTCGTACAGATCATCATCTCGCGACGGTATCTCCGACAGCTGATAATCCTCCTTGAGGTGGCGAATGGTGGAATTGTTGTAGCGGAACACCACCTGCACCTGATCCGCATCCTCGATAAAGCGCACACGGGTAGCCGAGAAGTAACCCCTGCGCCCCGGCTCATAGGTGATGTTGGGGAGGGAATCGTTATAAAAGACCGACAGCTCCCTGCCCTCTTCCTCGGCGGCTCGATAAGCCTCCACTAAGGGTCGGTTAACCTGCAAGACCTTCATCTCGGCGGGGTCGCCCGAGGTAAAGATGCGCCACAAAAGGATCCCGATGGTGCCGAAGACCAGGATCAGCGCGATCACCCGCCCGACATACCACAGAGTGCTGTGCTGATCCGCGCTGGCCTCATACTCATCCACGGTCATGCGTTTTCTAAACGAAAGGCTCATGTGTCCCCCTCCTCTGTCTTCTGTTGTTGTATCCCCCGCATATGGCGGAGCTTGTCCAGCGCATTCTGCAGGATGATCTCGGCCGACAAGGTATCAATGACCGCCTTGCGCTGTTTGCCGCGGGTGTCGGTCTCGTTGAGGTAGCGAGAGGCGGCCATGGTGGTCATGCGCTCGTCCTGCAGGACGACCGGCAGTGCGGAGACCTCGGCCAGCAGACGCGCGAACTTCTCGGCGTGAGCCGAGCGCGGTCCGTGAGAGCCGTCCATGTTGACCGGCAGACCCACGACACAGGCGACCGCTCCCTGCTCTTTCGCGACACGAGCGACCGCCTCAGCCGTCCTCTGCATCCCGCCGACCTGTATCTGACAGATGCCGGAGGCCATGCTTTGACCCTCGTTGGAGATGGCAAGACCCGTGCGCTTGTCGCCGAAGTCTACCCCCAACAGTTTCCCTTTGATCCCTATCAATGTTTGCATTCTTACAAGAATTCCTTTCTGATTTGCAGAAGTCTATCGCTTCCTGCGCGGTGCACGGCCTGCAGCCGTGAGACGGATGAGTAGTTCCTTGTCATCGGGGGTATCGGTGGCACCCAGCGCGGCGCGGCAACGACGTATCTCCCCGCAGGAGCGGCATTTAGAGATGATGATGAACCCACGCTTGGCATCCGGCTCGCAGGAGATCGGCTCCAGCTGTCCCCCGCAGGGATTGGCACGATCGCCGGGGTTGATGTCCACATGGAGCGACCAGAGGCAGAAGGGACAGTGGTTGCGGGAGGAATACCCCAGCGGGGGCACCCACCTACCGCAATGGGCACAGGTGAAGCCCTCGTCATTTTTCGAGAAGCGTTTTATTTCCAGTTGATTTTCATCTGTCATGATAGAACATTACCCTGCTTTCTTGGCATATGCTTCCAGAACTCGCCCCGCGCTCATGGCGGCGTAGGAGCCGCCCCCCGCCTTTTCGATCACGGTAGCGACCACGATCCCCGGATTCTGAGAGGGGGCACAGCAGACAAACAGTCCGTTGTCGGTCGCCGCGCCGGTCTGTGCCGTACCGGTCTTGCCCGCCACCGTGAAGGGCAGGCCGGACATATAGCGGCTGACCTGCGCCGATTGGCTCACGGCATCCTCCATCCCGTACAGGATCTCGCGGCGCACTGCCTCGTCCAGAGAGAAGGAGGAGAGCACCCGCGTGTCGGAGGAAAAGATGTCACTGCCGGTAGTAAAATCCCGCGCCCGCAGGAGCAGATGCGCCGCGTAGCGGGTGCCGCCGTTGACCAGTGTGGACATATACACCCCCAGCTGCAACGGCGAGAAGGCGTTATCCGACTGCCCGATGGCGGCGGCGATGGTATCGGTAGGTTGCCAAGTGACCCCGTGACTCAAGGTACGATACTCGGGACCTGCCAGAATGCCGGTCTGCTCCCCCAGCTCGATCCCGGTCGATTCCCCAAGTCCGAACAGGCGGTCGTATTGGTTCATCTTGTCGATCCCCAGAAGCCGTCCCGTCTCGTAGAAAAAGCAGTTACAGGAGACCGAGACCGCCTCCCGCACGGTCAAGTACCCGTGCTGATGGGTCGCGCTGGTGGTGCTGTTGTATATCCAGCAATCCGGCTGATAGCTGTCGTAGTATGTATAGGTTCCCGCGCACTCCAGAAGGGTCGAGGAGGAGATGACCCCTTCCGAGAGAGCCGCCGCCGCCACGCCCGGCTTGAAGGTCGAGCCGGGGGCGTACAGACCCAGCAGAGCCCGATTGTAGAGCGGCAGGGCATCGTTGGCTGCCAGATCGGCGTAGTTTTGATTGAAGGTGGAGAGGTCGTAGGTCGGGTAGGAGGCCAGAGCCAGCACCTCGCCTGTGTACGGGTCAAGAGCCACCGCCGCGCCGGACTTACATTCCCGTCGCCCATAGGTGCTCTGCACATAGGCCACATTCTCCGCCAAGCCGTCCTCGGCGGCGATCTGGATGTCGATGTCGATGGTCAGATAGATATCCTTTCCTGCAACGGCTTCCTTCTTCATGTACTCGTCCACGATGCGGCCGTCCTTATCCTCCACGACCACCTTGACGCCGTCCTGCCCGTGCAGGTATTCTTCAAACGCCAGCTCGCAACCGGATATGCCGACCGTTGCGT
The DNA here is from genome assembly GCA_964463245.1 of uncultured Clostridium sp. GTDB lineage: Bacteria > Bacillota > Clostridia > Oscillospirales > CAG-272 > CAMEON01. The sequence continues at coordinate 30,568 of CAYXBU010000009.1, forward strand.
TCATGCTATAGCCCAGCTCCTTGTACTGCTCCCAATCCTCCGCGTATATGGGACCCGTCTGCCCGAGAATGTGGGAGGCGTAGCCGGGGTAGACATACTCCCGTGTCGCGGTCAGGGAAAAGCCCACGCCGGGGATCCCCGCTTCCCGCTCTACCGTTACGGTGGTTGCCGACACATCGGTCGCCAGCACGTAATCATTGGCGCGGGAGAAGCCGTCGGCCTCCATGCCCCAGTAGATACGCAGGAGCCTGTCCACCTCCGCATCCGAGAAGATGCGGTTCCCGTCCGCGCCTGTAGCGGTCAGGTCATGAAGACGGACGAACCGAGAGACGATATCCTCCGCCGAAATGTACACCGGCGGGTCTGCATCGAACAGCTCCCCCGCCCGTGTCAGAGTCACCCCTCGATCGGCGCGGATGCGCTGCACGGCCAGTGCCCGCATACCGGAGCTTTTGAAGACCGCTGTCAGTGTGTCGTGAAGCTCACTTCCCTCGGACTCTGCCGCCGCCGAGTAGACCAGATTGGGGTAGCTTCCCTCCAGGGGATAGTGCGTGTCGCTTGCCTTCCCGCTCTCCCCACAGTTGTCCAACAGCTCCAGTGCCCGCAGGATGGCCTGACTGCGGGCAGGCTCCTCCTCCGGCAGGATGCTGTAGTCCAGTGTCAGATCGTAGACATAGCGGTTTCGGACAAGCGGTCTCCCGTTGCGGTCGTATATCTCGCCGCGCACTGCCTGAACCAGCTCGGTGCGGGTAGTGGTGCCGTCCTGCTTGTGTCCCCGAATGTTTTCACGATTCAGCTCCAGTGTTGCCAAACGCAGGATATAGACAAAGCATATCAGTCCGAACAGCCCGCACAGTGCCAGCAGGCGCGGTGCTTTATGACTTTTCCGGGGACGGAACACCGACGCGCACCTCCTTTTCGTTAGGATCCGCTCACGCCGAGAGCGGGATCAGGTTGGTAAGCAGGATCAGCAGACAAACAGCAAATGCCAGCAGCATACCTGCATTGAGTATGACCGTTGAGAACCGATGCCCGCGCGGCAACCTGTCAGCCCCGCCCCCGAGCTTGACTCGCTTGCGCAGGCAAAGGAGCAGAACCACCGCCGCCAGCATGACTGCCCAAATGGCCAGTGCGTAGAGCGTGTACACCAGATACTGCGCGGGGTTTTCAAGCAGATGCTCGGTCAGCGCCTCATCACTTTCAAAATGCTCCTTGCCGATCCAATTCTGAAGCAGAGTAGGCAGGATACCGCCCAAAAAATTGACCAGTGCGTGAAGCCCTACGCACCACCCATAGGAACCACTGCGGGTATACACGTAGGCTAAGAGGAATCCGATCAAGGTGGTGTAAAACAGCTGGAAGAGGTTCCCGTGGAAAAGGCCGAAGAGGATGCCCGAGAGCAGGATAGACACACCATCCCCCCAGCGGCGGGTGCGGTCGATGAGCAGCTTGCGGAACAGAAGCTCCTCGCCGAAGGGCGCGATCACGACGGTGCCCAGAAAGGTCATCGGGAGCGGAGTCTCACTGACCATGGACTCAAGACCGTTTGCATAGTCGTAGCCGGTGAGGCGAGAAAGGCTCTCCATCACGCCGTTGCCGATCAGGCCGCCGATCTGCATGACACCTGCGCCGATCACGGCGATGACCAGCCATGTGCCAAGACCAAAGCGGGGCTTGTAAGCGTTTCCGCCACCACGGACACGGTAAGTCTGATTATAGGGAGTTTTTGGCACTTGCCTTATGACCAACCACATACAGGGTAACCCCACACCGTAGAGTGAAAGGTCGGTCAGAAGCCACGCATACCACCAAGTTTTGGTAACGGCGGGCGCGATAACAGCAAGGAGCAGGGAGAGCACCACGGCGGCACCCTGATATGCCATTGTCAGGACGAAAATGGCCATTCCAATGCGGGAGAAGACCGCCTTATGGGCGGGCAGATCGGTCAAGAGCACCGACTCACCGACCGAGGGACAGGATGTGGAGGACTTGCCGAAGTAGTAACACCGGCTGTCAAGCTCGGCGGGTATATAGTCTTGATTATCGGAAGGATTCATGAGCGGTTCCTTTCTGTTGGTTCGGGACAGGGCGGATCAGAACAATAGACGGGTGCGAACCCTGATCTCCGAGCCCCACAAGCGGTTATCCTGAATGATGCGCCCCAAGCCACGGATCACACAATCCGCAGGGTCTCGTGCGATGGTCACCCGCAGACCTGTCTCCTGCGAGATGGCACGACCAATGCCCGGCAGAGCCGCCGAGCCGCCGCACAGCATGAGGCCACAGCTGTGAATGTCACCGGAGATCTCCGGGGGTACGCCCTCCAAGGTGGTTAAGATCAGCCGTGCAACGGCGGCCACGCAGGGGTAGATGGCGCGGCTTACATCGTCCGAGGTAACATCCATGACGGCTCCCATACCGGTTCTGGCATGGCGACCGTAGGCCTTCATGCTCTCGCGCCGCGCACCCGGGAGAGCCGAGCCGACCTCCAGCTTGATCTCCTCGGCCGCTGTATCACCGATCAGAAGCTCGTGCGTGGAGCGCAGGCGGTTGATAAGTGCCACATCAAAGCGTTCCCCCGCCAGGCGGGAGGATTTGGCACTGATGATGCCGCCCGAGCTGATGACAGCGACCTCGCTGACACCGGCTCCGATGCAGACGATCATGCATCCGCGTGGGGAACGTACCCGCAGGCCGGCTCCTACGGCGGCGGCATAGATCGCAGGTATCTGCCCTACGGCGCGGGCACCTGCCTCAATGACAGCATTCTCGGCCGCCAGCTGTTCCACCTCGGTGATGCCGTACGGCGCGGCCAACAGCACCAATGGGCGGCGAAAGGTGGTGCGTATCTCGGTATTGGTAAAGTACGCCTCCAGCATGAGCGACGTGACCTGAAAATCCGACACGACACTGTACTTGATGGGGCGGTAAGCCAATATCTCAGCGGGGGTCTTGCCCAGCATCTTCCGCGCCTCGGCTCCCAAGGCCACGATCTGCTGGCTCTGACCATCTATGGCCGCGGCGGTCGGCTCGCGCAGGATGACCCCGTGCTCGGATGTCCAGATGCGGGTGTAGGATGTACCCAAATCAAGTCCAATGAAGGAACGCGCCATAGGATCAGAGACCTCCTTTCAGTGATTTTTAGAGTGTAAATGTATTATCAGAGAATGATCCCAAAGGAGTCATGCAGGGTCATGATCAGTCGGTGTACCGGCAAGCCGACCACGTTGAAATAATCCCCTCGGATGCCGCTGATATAGCGGGAGGCACCGCCCTGGATGGCGTAGGCTCCCGCCTTGCCGAACGGCTCGCCCGTGGCGACATAGGCGGCGATATCCGCCTCGGTCAAGGGCGCAAAGCAAACAGCCGTCTCCTCGGCGGCGGTGACGAATTGACCCTGCCACGCAAGCGCAATACCGCTGAACACGCTGTGGGTACATCCCGACAGCATCCTCAGCATGGCTGTGGCATCGGCCGCGTCCTGCGGCTTGCCCAGGAATCGACCCTTGGCGTACACCAGCGTGTCCGCCGACAGGATCAGGGTATCGTCGGTCAAACTGCCGTCCGCCCGCATATCCTCCAGCACAGTGCGGCATTTGCGAGCCGCGATGGAGGAGACCCGTGCGGCAGGATCGGTCAGCGAACAGGTCTCGTCGGTCTCGGCGGTACGCAGGGTAAAGGGGATCCCCAGACCCGCCAATATCTCGCGGCGGCGGGGGGATTTGGATGCTACGATCAGTTTCATAGGTTGTCTCCGGGTCTTGTGGGCAGACCTCTCCATCATGTATATTCTATCTTTGTCATTATAGCACAAAAGTCCTTCCGTGGCAAGGGATAGACGGGGTCTTTATAAAAAAGTTACACTTGAGACGAGAAACGGGGCGGCTCACAGCCACCCCTCATGTGTCTTCTTATATCCCTTGAGCAGGACATCGGCATCCCGCAGGAGGCGGTTGGCCTCGGCGCGGCTGTAGACCGTCGCGCCGCTGGCACAGGCGTGGCCGCCGCCGCGATACTGCTCCGCTAAGCCATTGATCGGAACGAAGCGGGAGCGCAGACGCACCCGTGTCAGCGGCTTACCGCTGTCCTTCCCCTCGGTTCCGGTCATATTGGTCTCGATGAAGGCTACCCAGATAAGGCTCCCGCGGATGCAATCCAGCGATGTGACCAACGACCCCGCCGCCTCTCCGCTGATGCCGAATTTTTCCTGCGTGGCAAGGCTGAAGTAGATGGACACCACACCATGCTCGGTCATCTTCATGTGGCTATAGACATAGGATTGCAGTCTCAGTTTGGAGATGTCATCCAGATACAGGTTGGCGTACAGACGCTCGGTGTCGATACCGGTGTCCAGCAGGATAGCGGCGCGACGCAGGGTATCTCCCGTAACCTCGCGGAAGCGGAAACGTCCGCTGTCGGTCACCATGCCAAGGTAGAGGTACTCCGCCGCCTCCCGGGTCATGGTCAGTCGATCCGCAAAGGTCAGGTAGAAGTCCGCGATCATCTCGCAGGTCGAGGAGAAGTCCGGCTCGACCCAGGAAAGGTCACCGTACGGCTCCACCTCGGGGTGGTGATCGATCTTGATCACATATCCGCCCGCTGTTGCCAACGGGTTAGCCAGCCGCCCGACCGTGGCGCAATCCAGACAGATGACCAAAGCTTTTGCGTAGTCCTCGGGCGGGATCGGCGCATCCTCCTCCCCAGTGAAGGCAAGAGCCTCCGAGCGGTCGCTGTTGATGACGAGGACGCGCTTTTGCGGGAAGGTCGCGTGCAGGAGTGCGGCCAGCCCCTTGGTGGAGCCGACGGCATCCCCGTCAGGGCGGATGTGGCGGCTGAGGATGATGGTCTCGGCCGCCTCGATCCTTGCCCATATCGCCTCCCTCTCCTGCATATGGGAGAGGTTCTCTTTTCCGATACCCATAGGTCAGACCGTCTCGACCTTGAGCAGGTTGGTATTGCCCGAGGTGCCGTTGATCATGCCGCCGGTCAGGATCAGGCGATCGCCCTTGCTAAGGTCAAAATGACGGATGGCGGCCTGCTTGGCCTGATAGAACAGCACATCGATGGAGTCATACTGCTCGGACAGCACCGGGGTCACGCCCCAGGAGAGCGCCAGCTTGCGCCAGGTGCGCTCATTGGTGGTCAGGCCGAGGATATCCACCGGCGAGCGGAAGCGGGAGACCATGCGAGCCGTCATGCCCGAGAGCGAGCAGACCGCAATGACCTTTGCATCCATGTCGATGGCCAGCCCGCAGGTCGCGTGGGACAGAGCATCCACGGTGTTCTTGATCTTGAACTCCGCCTCGGCGAAGCGCACCGCGTAATTGATGCTCTTCTCGGCGGTCTCGGCGATGCGAGCCATGGTCTTGACCGACTCCACGGGGTACTTACCCGCCGCCGTTTCACCCGAGAGCATGATGGCACTGGTGCCGTCGTACACGGCGTTTGCCACATCGGATATTTCAGCACGGGTCGGGCGGGGATTGTGGATCATGGACTCCAGCATCTCGGTCGCGGTGATGACCCGCTTACCCAGCATACGGCACTTGGTAATGAGCTTTTTTTGGATGGCGGGCAGCTCCTCGAAGGGGATCTCCACGCCCATGTCGCCGCGCGCGACCATGATGCCGTCGCAGACCGAGCAGATCTCCTCAATGTTGTCCACCCCCGACTGGTTCTCGATCTTGGCGATCAGGTCGACATCCGACCCACCATGCTCCTGCATGAAGCTGCGGATGTCCATCAAGTCCTGCTTGCAGGAGACGAAGGAACAGGCCACATAGTCGATGCCGTTCTCAATGCCGAACAGGAGGTCGCTCTTATCCTGCTCGTTGAGGTAGACCTGCTTGAGCACCTTGCCGGGGAAGCTCATGCTCTTGCGGTCGGACAGCTCACCGCCGATAACCACCGTGCACTTGATGTCGGCTCCCTGTATCTCCTCAACGCGGAAGTTGAGGAGGCCGTTATTGAGCAGGATGGTGTCACCCGGCTCCAGCTCGCGCGGCAGCTCCTTATAGTTGACCGAGACTCGGGTCTCGTCTCCGATGATCTCGTCGGTGGTAAAAATATAGCTATCCCCCTCTCGCAGGGTCACCTTCTTGTCGGCAAAGGTCTTGATGCGGTACTCGGGTCCCTTGGTATCCAGCATGATGGCGATGGGCATTCCCAGTGCCTCCCGCACCTTCTTGACCATCTCGATGCGGCGGCGATGATCCTCGTGTACGCCGTGGGAGAAGTTTAAGCGTGCCACATTCATGCCGGCACGGCACATGGCGGTCAGGGTCGCCTCATCATCGCAGGCGGGTCCTAACGTGCAAACGATCTTGGTTTTTCTCATGGTTCGATTCCTTTCCGTATTGCGAAAGACTTCGTAAATGGTGAATGGGTACCGCTCCGCTCAGCGGCGGATGCGGACTAAGTGGGCTGTCCCTTCAAGCAGAGCATCGACCAGTGCGGTCGTGTCCTCCTCGGTGTTGAAGGGGGACAGGCTTACCCGCAGGGTGCAGTCGGCCTCAGCGGCTGTCAGCCCGAAGGCCTTAAGCGATGCACTCGGCTCCTTCCCGTGGGAGGAGCAGGCCGAACCGGAGGAGACATAGATTTCCTTATCCGACAAGTAATTCAGCATGGTCTGGGACTTGATGCTCGGCAGGGTCAGGCTCAGTATATGCGGTGCATTCTCCCCCGACGGACGGTTGCACTTGATCTCGCTGTCGACAAGGCGGGCGAGGATGCCGTCCCGCAGGGAGCGCATCCGCTCGGTGTCAGCCGCAACGTGTTCTCTGCCCCGTGCGGCGGCGGCACCAAAGCCACAGATACCGATCAGGTTCTCGGTACCCGAGCGCAGTCCCGCCTCCTGCCCCCCACCGATGAGGTAGGGGCGCAGGGCGCGGGACTTGATGAGTGCGGGGTTGATATAAAGTGCCCCCACCCCCTTGGGGGCGTGTATCTTGTGACCGCTCAGGGTGATCATGTCGGCTGAAAGGGACTTGACCGTAAAGGGCACCTTGAGAAAGCCCTGCACCGCATCACAATGGGTCAGCGTTGAGGGGTTCTTAGCCTTGGCGGCGCGGAAGACCCGCTCCACATCAAAGCGCGCCCCTGTCTCATTGTTGACCAGCATCAGGCTGACCAGCGCGGTAGGGGTCTCCAGTGCTGCTATGGCCGCCTCGGTGTCCAAAACGCCGCCCCGCGTCCCGATCCGTACCACTGAAAAACCCTCTGCTTCCAGACGGCGGAGCAGGTTTTCTACTGAGGGGTGCTCGCAGTCGGTAGAGATGATCTGTCGCCCCGCTATATGCTTGCCCGAGAGCAGTGTCCCGAGCAGGGCGGTGTTACTGGCCTCGGTGCCTGAGGCGGTAAAGATCAACTCCCCGGGGACGGGGCGAGTGACCCCCAACGCGCCTGCGATCTGTCCCCGCGCCCGCTCCAGCAGGCGATGTGCCGCTTGTCCGGCGGCGTGGAGGGAGGAGGGATTGCCAAAGCAGTCCATGGCCTCCTCCATAGCAGCTCGTGCCTCAGTGCAGAGGGGGGTAGTCGCGCTGTTGTCAAGATAGTGCATATGTGTCTCGTGAGTGCTCACGTTGCTCACTCTCCCTTGAAGGGGGAGCGGAACACCACCGCCGCCTGCATGGCATCCACCTCGGCAAGGTGGCTGTCAAAGTGCTCCTCCAGCGCGGTATAGGTCAGGACATAGATGGAGGTCGCGTAGACACAGATGGCCTGTCGGGTCTTATAGGTGTTCCCGCCCAGGGTATAGGTGTAGGTGTAGAGCTTGGCGTTTCGATCGCCGAGCTTCCCTGCCTCGCCGCCCGGCTCGCCGTTCTCGTCTGCCGACAGGAGCGTAAAGGCGGGGAGGTTGTTCTTGTACTGCTGATCACACATATCCGTCCAGTAGTTGTCCACGCTGTAGCCGTCGAACTCCGGCATATAGGTCAGCATGGAGACGTTGGAGCGGGAGCCGTCGTTCTCCTGTGTCCAGACAAGGTTGGCACCGTTCTCGCCGTCGGTCTCCCATGCCGTCGGTGCGAAGAAGCGAAAGGCGACCCCGTCCGTGGAGATCAGCTTCATGCCCTCGGGAGCTTTTACATCATCCGGCACCGCGCGGGTGTCGGCATCGCCCTCATACGGCTCACTGTCAAAGCGGATATGATCCTGTATCTCACCGGCCATATCCGACAGAGTGCCCCCTTCCTCATCGACCTCGGTCTCAAAGGCCTCAGGGGTCGCACTGAAGGAGAAGAGGTAAAACCGCCCCTCGACCTTGCAGAGCACCTGACGGAATTGATAGGTGACACCATCCACCTTGGCGGAATAGGACAGGCGGACGGCGCGGAAGCCGTCGATCTGCACCTCGATGGGCGCATCCACCGTCTTATATTCATAAAGAGCCGATATCTCCTCCACATGGTGGTTCATAAAGCCGTCCAGTGTCGGCTCGGTCACGGGGGTGCCATCCTCGTTGGTCGGCGCATAGGGCATCTGCTTCATGGAGACGGTGGCGAACTGTCCGTTCCCCATGTTCAGGGTCGCCCCCGAAATGCCGCTTGCGGTGGTAACAGACCAGCTCAACGGCACGAACAGCCGGAAGTACTCTCCCGCACAGGTCGCGTACTGATACCCGTCCGGGACCTCACTGCTCTCCGAGCAGGCGGGCAGTGAAGTAAGGAGCAGAAGGACGGTCAAAAGTGCCGCCGCGTATTTGAAAAATCCTTTCATGGACATGGTATACCCTTTCTTACTTGGTCACTTGGTCTCAGTGCGGAGCATGGCATCCGCCGCCGCCAGGATCCCCAGCTTGCCGGACTCATAGGTCAGGCCGCCCTGGAAGAAGGCGGTGTAGGGCGGGCGCAGGGGGCCGTCAGCCGACATCTCGATGGAGGAACCCTGCACGAAGGCTCCCGCCGCCATGATGACCTCGTCCGAGTAGCCGGGCATGGCCCACGGCTCGGGCGTGACATGGGAGTCCACCGGGGAGGCCGACTGAATGCCGCGACAGAAGGCGCACAGCCGCTCGGGCGACTCGGTGATGACGGTCTGGATGATGTCGTAGCGCGGCTCATCCCACGCGGGCTCAACGCGGTAGCCCAGCGCATGGAAGATGTAGGCCGCCAGGTGCGCGGTCTTGAGTGCTTGTGCCACGGTGTGGGGCGCATAGAAAAGCCCCTTATACATGGGCTTATTCTGCCCCATGGTCGCGCCGACCTCGGCACCCGTGCCGGGGGAGGTCAGACGATAGGAGGCCAGCTCCACCGCACGGCGGGAGCCTGCCAAATACCCGCCGGTCTCGGCCATACCGCCGCCGGGGTTCTTGATGAGCGACCCGATGACCAGATCGGCTCCCACGGCGCAGGGCTCCTGCTCCTCGGTAAACTCGCCGTAGCAGTTGTCCACCACCACGAAGGAGTCGGGGGACTTTGCCCGCACGAAGGTAACAAGCTCTCCGATCTCGGCGACCGACAGGGTTCGGCGGTTGAGGTAGCCCTTGGAGCGTTGGACGAACACCATCTTGACATGACCCGCGTACTGATGCAGTTTAGTATCGATACCGTCCCAATCAAAGCCGCCGTCCGCCGTCAGCTCCACCACATCGTAGGAGACGCCAAAGTCCCGCAGAGAGCCGTCACCCGGCGTACCGGTGATGCCGATGACCTCCTCCAGCGTGTCGTAGGGCTTGCCCGCCACCGAGAGCATCACGTCCCCGGGGCGCAACAGACCGAACAGACCGACCGTCAAGGCATGGGTGCCGCTGACGATCTGCTGACGAACCAGAGCCGCTTCGGCTCCCATCACGTCAGCCCATATCTTGTCCAGCACATCCCGTCCCTTGTCGTCATAGCCGTAGCCGCTGGTGGAATCGAAGTTGTTGGCCGCCACACGATGCTCGCGGAAGGCATCCATGACACGGCAGGTGTTGCGGAAGGCGATCTCATCGATGCGGGCAAAATGGGGAGCCAGTGCCGCCTCGGCCTCGGCAGCCAGTGTCCATATTTTCTCGGATATCTGCATTTCCTTATTCCTTTGCTTGATCATTTCCCGTCAGGTAGGCGACCGTCAAGTCGGCGCAAGCCTCTGCATCCAAAAGGTCGATCAGCTCGACGCCCGAATGGATATAGCGGCAGGGCACCGACAGAGCCGCGACCTTCACGCCCGCGCCGCTGACCTGGATCGCGGCGGTATCGGTACCGCCAGCCAGCAGGATCTCATACTGAGTCTTGATGCCGGCCTGTCGAGCGGTCTCGGCCAGCTCATCGGCGAAGGCACGGTCGCAGATAAGAGAACGATCCTTGAGCTTGATGGCGGCACCGCCGCCGATCACGCAGGCCATAGGCTTTGCACCGATGCCGTCCCCGGTTCCGGTCACGTCGTAGACGATGGCGGCATCCGGACAGATGGCATAGGCCGCCGTCCCTGCGCCGCGCAGACCGACCTCCTCTTGCACCGAGAAGACGAAGTAGACGTCATCCTTCACATCCTGCTCGCGGAGCTTCTCTGCGATCTTGCAGAGGATGGCACAGCCGATGCGGTCATCCAGCGGACGCCCCGTCACACGGCGGCCGCACAGGCGGGTCAGGCTACCCTCAAGGGCGCAGAAATCCCCGATCTTGACCTTGCGCTCGGCCTCGCGCTTGTCCTTGGCGCCGATGTCGATATACACCTTGTCCGCCTTGAGGTCGGCGGGAGCCGTACCTGCCTCGGGGACGAGAATGCCCTTGACACCGTTATTGAACACAACATTGCTGTAGGCGGCGGCGATGTAGTTGATACCGCCCACCGGCGCGACACGGATAAAGCCGTTATCGTCGATCATGGAGACCAAGAAACCGATCTCGTCCATATGCGCGCAAAGCATTATCTTCTTGCGCTCGCCCTCGGGCGCACTGCCCGCGCGGTACGCGATGAGGTTGCCCATCGCATCGTTGTATACGCGGTCACACAGGGGTGCCGCCGTCATCATCAGCTTGTCCGATACCGCCTTCTCATAGCCGGAAATGCCCCGCACGGCGGTCAGTGTTTTCATCAGATTTAACATATTTATCTATCCTTTCTTTTTTTTGGGGAAACTTCCTGAAGGAAGTTTCCCCAAAACCCCCTTCAAGGACTTGATTGACATTTTTCATGTCGAGAGATGGTTATTTTCCTGTTTTTGCGTTTATGGCTCCCAACTGCGGAGCATAGCGCGAAGCAGGTCTCGCACAGCCTCAAAATCGCTGTACTTGGCCACCACCGAGGCCGAGCGGGCGTTCCGCACCGGCACTGACAGGCTCACGGTTCGCACCCCTGCCATGGAGCGTTGGATCAGGCCGCCGTCCGAGCGGTCGCCGGTTCCCTGCTTGATCTGGAAGGGGAGCTCCTGCTCCTCGGCGCACCGACGGGCATAGGAGATCAGCGCGGGATCGTAGATGGTGTTCTCATCCGCCAGCGAGAGGACACAGCCCTCCCCCACGACTGCCGCACGGGAGGCCGCAGGGACACCCGGCAAGTCACAGGAATCGGTATAGCCGACTGTCCAGGCCATGGTCGGCTTGACGGTATAGGCCGCGACCGATGCACCCGACAGCCCCACCTTCTGACGGCAGGTAAAGGCGAAGTAGACATCAAAGGGCATATCCGCCGGGCTGTTGTAGAGGTCGCGGATGACCTCGATGAGGGCGGCACAGCCGAGGCGGCTGTCCAGTGCCTTGCCCTTGAGGTAGGTGCCGTCCTTGCCGAAGGGAACGAACTCCGAGTCAAACACCCCGAAATCCCCGACCGATGCATACTTTTCCGCATCGGATCGGTCGGTGGCACCGATATCCATGTACATCTTGTCGGCGGTGGTCACGCGGGCACGCTCCTCGGCTGACTGCATATGGATAGCCTTGGAGGCGATAACGGCGGTCACCTCGCGGGAGAGGGTAGCTCCGTCCCGCAGACGGATATGGCGACCGCAGAGCACGCGGGGATCGACCATGCCGATGGGAGAGAACTTGACGTAGCCCTCCTCGGTGATCTCCCGCGCCATAAGCCCCACCTCGTCCATGTGGGCGCATACCATCAATCTCTGCGGCTCCTCCGGATCATAATCCAGACCGCGACCGCTCACACGGGCGATCAGGTTTCCCGCCTTGTCTCGGCTTATCTCAGCATCGGTCTCGGATATCTGACTGCGGATAAAGTCCCGCACCTCGTCCTCACAGCCGGAGGGACCGAAGCGCAACGACAGCTCTCGTATCAGCTCTTGTCCGTAATACTGCTTCATTTCCCGTACACCTCCGCGATCTTCTTGGATTTGATGAACTCCCGCACACCGAGAGCCAGCGTCTTGGCATCCTCCAGGGACAGCACCTCAGCCGCCGAGTGCATACTCTTGATGGGCAGGCTCCACAGTGCCGTGGGGATGCCCTCGGCCGCATTATGGACAACGTTGGCATTAGTGCCGGTACTGCCGGTCGAGGCCTCTACTGTAAAGGGCAGCTTGGCGGCGCGGCAGACTTCCATGCTCATGCGGGTCAGCTCGCGGTCGCAGATGACGGCGGCGGATATTGCGATGCCGCTGTTCATGGGCGGCAGGGGGTACTCCTTGGCATCCGGCGTGGCGGCGTGGGTCACGTCCACCACCAGCGCGTAGTCGGGGCGAATGCCAAAGCTTGCGACCTTGGCTCCCATCCCGCCGATCTCCTCGAAGGTGGAGAACAGAAAGTACACATCCCCGGCCAGCTCCTCCCGTCTCGCGGCATCGATGCCGAACACGGCGCAGGCTCCGCAGGCCTTATCGTCAAAGGCTTTTCCGTAGATACGACCGTTGGCGAGCTGTCCGTACACGGGCTTGAAGCCGACGGGTGTTCCCAGAGGAACCAGCTCCTCCAGCTCCTCCTTGGAGTAGCCGGTCTCGATGAGCAGCTCGGTGATGGGCTTGAGCTTGTCCGCATTGGCGGTCGAGCGCAGTGCCGACGGCTCGGCGGCCACCACGCCGTACAGGGTCTCCTTGCCGTAGATGACGACCTCGCCGGCGGGAAGGATGCGGGTGTCCACACCGCCGACATTGGCGACCGTCAGGAACCCGCCCTCCTTGATGCCATTGACCATCATGCCGATCTCATCTAAGTGGGTATCGATCAATATCTTGGGGGCATTCGGCTTGCCGCACCTCTTGATGAAGAGGTGATTCCCCAGCGCATCCACCCGCATTTCGTCAAACGCACCGCCGATGAGGTCACGCAGACCCTCGGTGGAACGCCGTTCGGTGCCGCTGACGGTGGGTAGCCCGCACAGCGAGACGATCAGTTCGTTCAGTGTCATAGTTCTCTATATCCTTTCTTTTGATGCAGTTTCGGACAATATCCGCCGTACCGTTTCTCGGAAGCACTCCCCCCGCACCTCAAAGTTGGGGAAGGCATCAAAGCTGGTGCAGGCGGGGGACAGGAGCAGGACATCGCCGGGGCGCATACTCCGACAGGCCGTCTCCATGGCCTCCTGCCAATCCGGGATGACCGTCACGGGCAGGGTCGCGGGGTCGTAGTGCGGGCAGGCGATCAAGGCCTCGTATATCTGTCCGCGCGCCTCCCCTGTCAGGATAACCGCCGCCGCGCCGCAACAGAGAGCCTCGGCCAGCGGGGCGAAGGACAGGTGCTTATCCTGCCCGCCGCAGATGATGGTCGGTTTGTGCCGCTCTCCCCCCTCGCGCGCCCGCAGGTCGGCCAGCGCGTCCAGCGCGGCGGCGGTGCGGGTGGGAGAGGAGTCGATGGAGCTGTTGTAGTAGCGGACACCGTCCGCCTCGGCCACAAGCTCCAGCCTGTGTGGGACTCCCGTAAAGTTGTCGGCCACGATCGAGGCACAGCGAGCCAGATTTCGGGTGGACATCAACCCCTCGCACAGCCCCAATGCCGTCATGAAGTTCTCAAGGTTATGCCGCCCCGGGAGGCGTATGCGGGAAACATCCAGCAGGTCACAGTCCCCGTCCTCGCTCGTCAAGCATATCCTGCCGTCCCGGAGATACAGGGCGCAGTCGGGGCTATCGATCCGTTCGGGCGGGATGACCTCGCTCGGTCGGGTTGCCGCTCGGGAGAACCACAGGATCGGCAGGTCAGGCGACAGGGTCAGTCCCAGTTCCCGCGTGCGGCGATCCTCGGCATTGAGCACGACGGCAGACCGGGGGGCATCGGGGGGTATATGCGTGCAGATATTGGCCTTGGCGGCCACATATTCCTGCATATCGGTATGCCAGTTGAGGTGGTTGGGGGAGAGGTTGGTCACAGCGGCGCGATCGGGGGAGCGATCCACCGTCATGAGTTGGAAGCTGGAAAGCTCCAGCACCGCCACGTCATCGGAGGTCATGTGCTCGACCTGCGGGAGCAGGGGTGAGCCGATGTTGCCCCCTAAGTACATCCGCCCCCTGCCCTGCCCGCGCAGATATTCCTCTACGATCAGGGAAGTCAGGGTGGTGGTTGTGGTCTTTCCGTCTGAGCCGGTCACACCAAGCACGACCGCCTCGGTCAGCTCTAAGAACAGCTCCATCTCGGAGGTGAGCAGTGCCCCTGCGGCGACCGCCCGATTGATCTCAGGCAGATCGGGGCGAATGCCGGGGGTGCGGAATATGATCTCTGTTTCGGTCAAGCCATGCAGATAGTCCGCTCCACAGACAAGGGCAACGCCGCAGGCCTGCAGTCGCGCAAGGTCACCGACAGCGGTCAGCTGTTCTTCTGTGCGGCGATCCCGCACCGTGATCCGCGCAGGGGAGACTCCCTGTGCGATCAGCCAATCCACCAGCGGTCGGTTGGATATACCGTAGCCCAACACTGCCACACGGCTCTGACCGTCCGCAAGGCGCGTCCACACTCGTCCCGACTTCACGCTACCGCCTCCTTCGCCTACTTCCGCTTATACTCCTATATATTATAATCCATTTTCCTCATATGTGCAAGTGGATTTAGAAAATTTTACAATTATGTCGCGGCAACCGAGGGGCATGGGGCAAAATTGCAAAATTCAGGGTTGCTTTTCCCGTAAAGCTATGGTATAATGTAGACAAATAATGTATCCGATAGATCGGTACAAAAGAAAGGACGGCTCCCCTCACGGGATGCTACGGACATAAGCATGAGATCAAACGTCAAGCACATGACCGCACTGATACTGGCAGGGCTTTTATTGCTCAGCAGCTGCTCGACCTCCACCCCCTCCGCACCGACCGGCACCGAGGTCTCCGGCACGGCAACCGACACACCGAGCACACGACCCGCCGAGACCGACTCCGAAACGAGTGAAACGCCGACCGAGATCGAGATCGAGACCGAGACCGATGCACCGAGCCAACCCGAGACACCGGAGCTTGGCAGTCAGATCGAGCTGGAGGCGCATACTTTGACCGCCACGGACGGGCGGGTTGTCCTCTCCCTGAGCACCGCCATCCATGAGGACAAGGCAAGCGGCTCGGTGCTGTTCACCCTGTCCGACAAGGACGGCGTGATCTCCACGCAGACCGCAAACGCCTCGACCGAGCTGACCGAGGTCGCCATGGATTGTCCCTCGGAGCGCATCGGGGGTGAACTGACCCTGACGGCGGTGGTCACGGACAGTGCCGACGGCGAGACAATTCTGGATGAGATCACCCTGAAGATGAAGAATGGTCTGCCTCAGCTTACGGCGGACGGAGTCTACTGCGTGATCGCCGTCATGACCGAGGGGGAGAAAGCCCACCTTGTGACCGGAACTCAGACCACCTCCCCCGCCAACGCCTCGGGCGGGACTTACGCCATCCCGCGCCTAGGGGTTCCCGCCATCTCGCTGATGGACGGTACCGCCGGGGTGCGCTACGGGCAGTCCGTTTGGTACCCCGCTATCATGAATCTGGCTTCCTCATGGGATGCCGAGCTGGTCGCAAGCGTGGGGGCATCCACCGGGCGAGATGCGCTGGGCAAGGGCTTTGACATCATCCTATCCCCCGGTCTCAACATCCAAAAGAACCCCCTGTGCGGGCGGCATTTCGAGTACTTCTCGGAGGATCCCGTCCTGACGGGTCTGATGGGTGCGGTCTTTACCGACGGGATGCAGTCCACGGGGGTGGGTGTCGCCTTGAAGCACTTTGCGGCGAACAATCAGGAATCTGCCCGAGGGTCGGTCAGTGCCAACCTGACCGAGCGCGCCCTGCGCGAGATCTACTTAAAAGGCTTCGGCATGGCGATACGGAGATCCTCCCCCTACTCCATCATGTCCTCCTACAACTGCATCAACGGCATCCATACCTCGGTCAATGCAGACTTGCTGGACGGCATCCTGCGGGAGGAATTCGGCTTTGACGGCATGGTCATGTCCGACTGGGGTGCCGCAGGCACCATCGTGGACAAGGTCAACGCCACCAACGACATCAATATGCCGGGAGATGCCGTCGACCCCGATGACATTTTGAAGGGTCTGGCCTCCGGCTCCCTCTCGATGGAGGCTCTGGACAGAGCCTGTCTCCACATTCTGAATACGGTCGTCCGCTCCCCGCGCTTCACGGGGATCGAAATGGGCGGCGGGGTCAGCTATACCCAGAGTCGCAAGGTCTCCGAGGCGGCTGCCGCCGACTCCATGGTTCTCTTGAAGAACGCGCAGGCTTCCCTGCCCTTGGTGGACGGCACGACGGTAGCCGTGTACGGCAACGGCTCGGTGCAGACGGTATACGGCGGCTTTGGCGCGGCCTCGGTCACGCCTGCTAAGACCGTCTCCATCATGGACGGCATCCGTCGGAGCAGTCATCTCTCGGTCTACAACCACGGCAAAAATCCCTTCTTGGGCTGCAAGGCGCACTCCGCGCAGGATGCATCGGCTGATGTGCCGGTCACGGTCGAGCAGGCCACTTCGGATGCCGCCGGGGCTGACGTGGCGGTGATCGTCATCTCCCGCGACTCCCGCGAGGGCTGGGATCGCACCAACACCGAGGGGGACTTCCGCCTCAACGCGACCGAGCGAGATATGGTCACGCGAGTCTCCGAGGCCTTCCATGCACAGGGCAAGAAGGTGATCCTTCTTCTGAACACAGGCTCCCCCATCGAGGTCGTTTCTTGGCAAGATCAAGTGGATGCCATCCTGTGGGTCGGGTATGCCGGCGAGCAGACAGGCAGTGCCGTCGCGGACATCCTTGCGGGCGAGGTCAACCCCTCAGGTAAGCTGGCCTGCACCTGGCCGACCGATTACAACATCGTCCCGGATCGCGAGACCTTCCCCGGAACCGCCTCGGATGTCTACTACTACGACGACATCTACGTCGGCTATCGCTACTACGACACCTTCGGGGTCAATACCGCCTACAGCTTCGGGCACGGGCTGTCCTATACCTCCTTTGATTACAGTGACTTCACGGTTGAGAAGAACCCGGACGGCTCCATCAAGGCCTCTGTGACCGTGAGCAATGTCGGCAAGACAGACGGGCGGGAGGTCGTCCAGCTGTATGTCAGCAAGCCCGAGGTCACGCAGGAGCAAGCCTCCCACGAGCTATGCGGCTTTGCCAAGACCGCCCTGCTTGCCCCCGGTGCCTCCGAGCGAGTGTCGGTTACCATCTCGACCGAGGCACTGGAGACCTACGACACCGCGAACAGCCGCTGGCTCCTGGATGCGGGAACCTACACGCTGGCGGCCGCCGCCTCGCTGGCGGATATTCGCCTGACCGCCACGGTCACATACAGCGAGACCCTTGTCCTGCTTGACACCGAGAACCGCTGTACCCCCGATGAGACCTTTGACACCATCACCAAGGACACCTACAAGGTTCCCTCCGCAGGGGATCATGTCAATCTGGCACTCGGCAAGGAGGCCTGGAGCAACTATTGTGAGGCCAAGGATGCGGCGGGCATCACATATGAGGCCTCCCGCGCCGTGGACGGCGACCTTGTGACCCGCTGGAGCGGCTTTGGACTGTCCTCGGGCAACCACCTCTGGCAGGTGGATCTCGGGGAGGTCTACGCCATCGGCGAGGTCAGCATCCGCTGGCAATCCCTGGCCGTTCCCTTCACCGTGCTGATCTCGCAGGACGGCGAGAGCTTCACCGAGGTGGATCTGTACGCGGCGGGCAGCGACCTGCGCTCCACCCTCAACCTCCACGGGAAGGAGGCGCGGTACATCCGTTTGAGCATCTCGCGCGGCGGGTTCGTGTCCATCTTTGAGTTCGCGGCCTATGCCGCCACCGAGGAAGATATAGCGGCGGGAGTTGCGTCTGATAAGAAGGTCAACATTGCCCAAGGCAAGCCCACCACATCCACGACACACCAGGGGGACTATATTTCCTCCAACGCCGTGGACGGCAGTACCTCCACCCGCTGGAGCTCGCTCCAGGGTGGCGAGGCCTGGTGGCAGGTAGACCTGGAGGATGTGCATCACATCACCGGTCTGCGGGTCAGCATGGAATCCTCCTGGCAACCCTACCGCATCGAGTACTCGGCCGACGGTGAGCAGTATACCACCCTCCGCAACTGCAAGAAGGACGAGCTGTTCGTCACGCTGGAGGATCTCGACATCGACGCGCGCTATATCCGCGTGGTGCGGGAGGGGGAGTCCTGGTTCAGCATCTACGAGGTCATGGTGTACGGAGCAAAGGAATGATCCGAACCATGACACCATTTGATTGAAAAGCCACCGCATCTGACTCTCAAGTCAGATGCGGTGGCTTTTTCGGGTCAGGCGATCAACGATTCGAGCGCAAGTCTGCTCGGTTACCCGTTATTCCGTCTCCCACAGCGGCTTCCACCCTCGTTGCGGGCGGGGCAATCGCTGTCGTAGGCGGGATTGCAGGCGTAGAAGTTGCGCCCGTCCAGCGACTCCTGCGTGATCCGCAGGGCATCCGCGAACCGTTGGTAGTGTACGATCTCCCGCTCCCGCAGGAAGCGGATGGGGTCAAGGACATCGGGGTCGTCGCACAGCCGCAGGATGTTGTCGTAGGTCACGCGAGCCTTCTGCTCGGCAGCCAGGTCCTCGTTGAGGTCGGCGATGGGGTCGCCCTTGACCCCGACGTACTTCATGTCATAGGGCACGCCCGAGGCCGCGATAGGGTAGACACCGGTGGTATGATCCACAAAGTAGGTGGCAAACGGGCTTTGGGCGATCTCCTCAGCCGGCAGGTTGCGGGTGAGCTGGTAGAGGATGGCGGAGATCATTTCGACGTGCGCCAGCTCCTCAGTGCCGATGTCGGTCAGGAGACCCGCCACCTGCTTCTC
>CAYXBU010000010.1:0-8628 GCA_964463245.1 uncultured Clostridium sp.
CGTGCGCCAGCTCCTCAGTGCCGATGTCGGTCAGGAGACCCGCCACCTGCTTCTCCGGCATGGAATACCGCTGGTGCAGGTAGCGCATGGAGGCACCGATCTCCCCGTCGGGACCGCCCAGCTGGGATATGATGATCTGCGCCAGACGCGGGTTGGGGTTCTTGATCTTCACGGGGTATTGCAGCTTCTTCTCATAGATCCACATATGCTTCCCTCCCCTTACACATTGGCATCCAATTCCCAGGGGAAGGGCTTGCCGATCCAATCCCAGGAGGTGCGGCTGGTGTTGCCCACGGGCGTCAGCGGGCCGATCTCGGTCTGATACCGCTCCAGAAGCGGGGCACGACGTTCCAACAGGTGGTGGTAGAAGTCCAGTGCCGCCTGATCACAGGGGTATGCATCCAGGTACAGCACCACCTCGTCCAGCGCGAACTCCACCGCCTGAAGCTCCCGCATAAGACCCTCGGTGCCGCCGCTGCCGTTGCAACTGTTGCCGCCACAGCGGGCTCTCTGTCCGCGCGTACGCCCGGATGCCGAGCCGCACTCCTCCGGGACGAACCCGCACTCGGGGCGGGTAGGCGGTTGGCAACCGCACCCCGGGCGGGGCGGGCAGGCGTGCAGGGGCGGGCGCAGGGGGGTGGAGGGCACCGAAGGAGTGCCGCTCCCGCCGCCGTTCTCCATGCGCGGGGAGACACCGCCCTCCTCAAAGGGGAGGAAGCGGGCATCCCGTGCGTAACGGTCGGTCTGCATACCGCAGGTCTTTCCGCTCATGACCGCACCTCCCTTCCGCTACGGCTTTGACAGCCGCACCCGCCGCGGCGGTTCACGCTCTCCAAGGGCAGATCCAGCTCGGAGAATAGGGTGCCCTTCTGCAGGGCGGTCTCGGGGTCATACAGGCATCGGAAGGCCTGCCGCGGCGCGTATACCATCGCCAATGGGTATTCATACAGCCCCCAGCCGCGCTGTCTGCAACCGTCGGTTGAGTCGATTGCGGGGCGAAGCTGGCATGAGGGCGCACAGACACGTTGATCCATAGAGGTTCCTCCTTGATGAAAAGCGGTCAGCCCCGACGGGGTCGCCGTCGGTTGCTCACCCACAGTATATGTCGGAACCTGTCGAATCGTGAACCCGCCTTACTCGGTCACGACATTCGTCGCGGGCGGTGCCTCCTCCGACTCGGCGGGGGGCATTGGGACATCGGTGCTCTCCGGCAGGATGCTCTGCCCGGCGAGCAGTCCTGCGAAGCAATCCGAAATATCCACCTCCACCGCGATGCCCTCGATATGGATGCACCGCCGTGCGGCGTAGCTGTAATCCGACAGCCGCCGATCCAGCGCATCATTGGAGTGGGCGGCGATCAGCACCTCGCCCGGCTCAAAGCCGGTCACGATCAGGGTGTGGTAGTAGCTCCCGCTCATGTTGGCCAGCTGGATGAAATCCCCGACCTGCACCTGCTCGATCGGCACCTCCCGCCCATGGGGACCGACCCCGCCGTTGGCGGCCAAAAAGGCGGGGGCTCGGGTCAGAAAGTCATAGAAAAAGGCGACCCCCGTCCACGCGGGTGCGCGGTCATTGATACTGCGGTAGTACCAACCGAAATCCCGGGTGTAATTCATGACACAGCTCCCCGCCAGCAGTACCTGCGAGGCAAAATTGGTGCAGTCCCCGCCCTGCCCCGTGAAATTGATGAACAGCGGATTGCGGGCATTCGCCCAGGTACGGGCGTAGGTCAGAGCGCGGGCTCTGTCGTATGGCTTATTCAACAGCATGATCATCCCTCCTGCCCCCTGCCTCTGCAGGGTAGTCTTTCTCCCTCATTTTATGCGGCGGGCGGGCGGAGTGAGCGCGGAGGCGCGAAAAAGCGGGCTGACCTGCAAAAAGCAGATCAGCCCGCAAGGGTATCATCTCAGGCAAAATGCGGCGTTATACCTCGGCACTCAGATCGATGACCTGATCACCGTCTGTCATGCGGTAATGCCGCTTGACACACCGCAGACCGCTCATCCAGCCCCGCACGATGACGGTCTGGAATGCGCCGCTGTCATACCCGCGAGGTCCCATGTTATCCCAGAGCCAAGAGGGGGTCGGCCAGAAGCAGTAGGTCGGGCGGATGGCCTCATAGCATTCACGGCTGACACCGTTCTGCCCGTGATGCGCCATCTGGAGGTAATCGACATGGAGCAGGTCGGGGGTGGTCAGCTCCATGAGCTGGTTACCGCCCTCCACGCCGAGGTCGCCGAGGAACAGGAGGCTCTTGCCGTCCACCTCAAAGCGGAACACGCAGGAGGAGTTATTGATGGGGTTGTAGGTGATAACCTCATCGGGAGTACGGAGGACACGCACGGTGATGCGCCCGCCGTCAAACTCGTAAAGGTCACCTCTCTGCACCGTCACGACATTCATATGGGTATCGGTCAGGGTGTTTCGCATGATCTCCACCCACTCAGCGGCGGGGCGAACCGTTTGCTTCGGCTCGTTGGTGGTGATGAAGCCGTCCGAGGGGAAGTTGCAGTAGACCTTATCCACGATGATGTCGGGGTGCTCCTGCAGGATGGTCAGGAACGCGCCAAAGTGGTCGTCATGGAAGTGGGTCAGGAACCACGCGGTCACGTGCCCGCCCAACTCCTTGAGGGTCTCATACAGGTGCGGTGCTTCCGAGGGGAAACCGCCGTCCAGCACCACCACCGCATCGCCGCTCTCAAAGATGAAGGAGGTGTTGATGGTGTCGGTAAGGGAACGCAAAAAATGAAGCTTTGCCATGATGGATTCCTTTCCACGGGAGATCAGCGGTACAGATACCCGATGGGGATGCTGTCGGTCTTCTCCCTGTTTGCAAGATCACGAGGGAAGCACTTTTCAAGAAAGCAGAAGGTCTCTTGCCAAATTACAGCCGCGCCTCCAGTGCCGCCTTCATATCCTCATAGCCGGGCTTGCCCAACAGTGCGAACATATTCTTCTTGTAGGCCTCGACCCCGGGCTGGTTGAAGGGATTGACCCCCAGCAGATACCCGGAGATAGCACACGCCAGCTCGAAGAAGTAGATCAGCTGACCCAGCGTCCGCTCACTGCGGTCGCTCATTTCGATGAGCAGGTTGGGTACGCCGCCGTCATTGTGCGCCAGCAGGGTGGCCTGCATGGCGGTCTTCTTGACGGCATCCAGATCCATTCCCGAGAGGAAGTTCAGCCCGTCGATGTTGGCGGGATCGTGCGGGATGGGGAAGCTGTCGGAGTTCTTCTCGACCGAGATGACCGTCTCAAAGAGGTTTCTCGTGCCATCCTGGATATACTGACCCAGCGAGTGCAGGTCGGTAGAGAAGATGACAGAGGCGGGGAAGATGCCCTTCTGATCCTTGCCCTCGCTCTCACCGAAGAGCTGCTTCCACCACTCGTTGAGCATGGCAGTACACGGTTCGTAGCCCACCAATATCTCGGTGGTCTTGCCCTTGCGGTAGAGAATGTTGCGCAGGGCGGCATAGCGGTAGGCATCGTTCTCCTCCAGAGACGGGGTCGCGTATTGATGCATGGCATCCGCCGCACCCGCCATCAGCTCGTCGATGTCGATCCCGGCGACCGCGATAGGCAAAAGCCCAACGGCAGTCAGCACCGAGAAGCGGCCGCCCACGTCATCCGGCACCACGAAGGTCTCATAGCCCGCCTCATCCGAGAAGTGCTTGAGGGTTCCCTTCTGACGGTCGGTGGTCACGAAGATGCGCTCCCGCGCCCCCTCCTTGCCGTACTTCTTCTCCAACAGCTCCCGGAATACCCGGAAGGCCACGGCAGGCTCGGTGGTGGTGCCGGACTTGGAGATGACATTGATGCAGACATCCCGTCCCTCGCAGATGCTGACCAGCTCGGACAGTGCCGACGCGCTGATGCAGTTGCCGGCGAAGTAGATGTCGGGGGTATCCTTCTTGAGGTTATTGTACAGCGGGGACTTAACAAACTCGATGACGGCGCGAGCACCGAGGTAGGAGCCGCCGATCCCGATGGCGATGAACACATCGCAGGACTTCTGTATCTTGGCGGCCGCCGCCTTGATGCGGGCAAACTCCTCGCGGTCGTAGTCCTCAGGCAGGGTCGTCCAGCCGAGAAAATCGTTCCCTGCACCCGTGCGGGAGGTCAACAGCTCATGCGCGGCGTTGACCAGGGGCTGAAGCTGATCGCACTCCTCTTTGCGGACGAAAGCGGTCGTATACTGTGAATTGAGACGAATGGACATAACAGTCTGCTCCTTTCGATCTAACGGGTTTTCAATGGGTTCCTTCGCAGATATTGGTGGTGATGAAATCCACGCCCCACGCCGCCAGCTCAGCGGCGCGCTCCGGGTCATCCACCGTCCAGCAGTTGACCTTGAGACCTGCCTCGTGCATGGCCTTGACACGATCCTCGGTCAGGGAGGTATGGAGAATGTCGATATCCATCCGGTCGGCCTTCAGGCGAGCGATCAGCTCGTCGCTGTTGTCCCCCGTCAAGAACTGGCAGGGCTGCTCCGGCAGGATCTCGCGCACCCGCTCCAAGTCCTCGTAGTGGAAGGAGATGAAGATCACATGATCCAGCCAGTCCTGCGCTCGGATCAGGCGGATCATGGCCTCGGTCTCCTCAGCGGTAAAGATGCTCTTCAGCTCCAGAACGCAGATCTTCTCATACTTCTTGCAGATGCTGATATAATTCTCCAGACTCGCCAGCCGCAGGTCGTACCGTCCCTTTGTACCGTCGGTATCGTACAGGACGATCTCGCGGAGGCTGTCCCAGGACAGCCCCTCCACGCATACATCCTCCCCCGCGATCCGCTTGAGATTGCCGTCGTGGTTGATGACGAAATGCCCGTCGTTGGTACGGTATACATCGGTCTCGATGCCGAAGTAAGGACGGTTGCCCGCCGCCACGAAAGCCGAGGCGGTGTTCTCCCGCTCCAGCCCCGACAGGCCGCGATGAGCCACGACCTGTGTGTTCCGATTGTCAAATTTTCTCGTATTCATAACCTTCATCCTTCTTTTTCCGATCCGATAACGCAGTATGCGTGCTCGAATATCCATCACTTCTGCAGCTTGAAGCGGAGCCCGGTCAGGCCGCTGTCAAGCAGGCTGTAATCATCCGTCCAGCGATCCCCTGCGGTCACGAAGTTGCCGGGGCCGTAGGCACCGTCCAGACGTGGGATCTGGTGCAGGGGGCCGAAGACATTGCGGCGAGTGCCGACCACCGTCACATCGATGGGGGCACTTGCGCGGACAGCCTCGGTCACATCCGCCTCATACGGCTCCCAAGCCAGCACGGTGGTCTTGCCCTGTGCCGTGACCTTGACGCAACCGCCGGTAAAGGAGGCGGGAGTGAGGACGATACGTCCATCGCCGTCAAAGGCACTGCCCAGAACAGAACGATACTGGTCGGGGGTAACATGATAGGTCATACAGCCGGTGTAGAACGGCAGGTTATAGGTCTCATAATTCTCGCAACCGATATGCGCGGGCAAGCCCACCAAGCGGCGGGTCTGACCGTCCAGCGTGACACCGAACTCACCGACGAGGTACAGAGCCTCGATGTTGGTGGTACGCAGGAAATTGACACGGATGGTCACGGTGTTGCGACCGAGCTTCAAGGCACCCTCCGGGATATACATCTTCTTGAAGCAATCGTCCACCCAGAAATCGTTGATATCCGTGGAGGTCAGCGCAACGCCGTTGACGGAGTAGTGATTCAGCTCGGGACGCTCACCCGCCAGCACGACGGTGCCTCGGGGCATCTCGTCGATGAAGAAGTCGTATTCCAGCTCCAGCTCGCCGTACTGCTTGGTATCAAAGCTCTTGGCGAACCACGGCTGCAGCATCTCGCCGCCGCGGTGCTCCAGACCGATGCTGTCCCGCACCTGTCTGTCTGCCCACAGGACCTCCGAGATCGGGTGGAACTCCTCCTCGCCGACCCAACGCCAGCGCACCCAGTCCAGCACGCAGACGTTCTGCTCGTCGCGGTCGTAGTCAAATTCACCCTGCAGGGTCGCCTCGGCCACCGTCTCCCATGCCTTGACAGCCGGCAGAGCCTCAGCCGCACGGGTCAGGACGAAGCAACGAGTTCCCGCCGCCTCCAGATCCAGGTCGATCACGGTCAGGTCTCCCTTCCGCCGTGTCAGAGCCGATGCATCGTAGCGCGCACCCGTCTCCATATTCCATTCCTGGACTGCGTAGCCCTCGGGTACGCGCAGGCTCAGCTTGAGTCCATTCCGCGCCGTATTCCGATCGGTATTCAACACCACGACCGAGTAACCGTCCCCGCCGAAGTCCTTGCGTACCTGTGCGAACACATCGGTCTCATAGGAGCCGTCGGGGCGGGTCACGCTGACATAGGCACCGTTCTGTGCGCGGATAGCCGCCGCCAAAGCCTCGCCGTCAAAGGGAACGCAGAGGCCGTCTGCCGCCAGTCGGGCAGGCTCCTCCGAGCGGAGTGCATCCACATAAGCGGGAACCTCACCGGCAAAGATGACCTTACCGCCCTGATCCATGAAGCGGCGGAGCAGGGTCAGCGTGCTCGGACGGATGGTCAGCATATTCGAGACCACGACCGTGCGGTAAGCGGCGTTTCCGACCTTCAGGATCGGCTGACCGTGTTCATCCGTCACGATGTCACCCAGCCGCGCCATCATTTCCTCCTCGCCGTAGTCGAAGTCGATCTGACGGTCAGTCAGGAAGTGGAACAGCTGTGCGTAGCGTTGCTCATAGGGGGCTACATCCGGGGAGGCATTGCTGATCCAGTGTGCCCAGCCGGCGTAGGCCTGGCACCACACCGACTCGATGGGATTGAGCACCAGCACGTCGCAGTCGGGCTGACCCTCGGTCATGACCAGACCGAAGCGGGCGAAGTAGTCCTCCACCTTGGCATAATCCTTGTACCAAGGGGACTGGTGCAGGATGGAGGCCGGGTAGTCCCGCTTGGACTCACCCTCCATAGTATACCACGAGAGGTGCTGACAACGCAGGTTGATGCCGAACAAAGCCTGCCAGTCTCCCACGGTCTTGTGCGACTTGAAGTTGAACTGCCAGCCGGTACAGCCGTACAGCTCGGACAGGAGCCACCGCTTGCCGGTCTGTCGGGCAGAGGAGGACAGCTGCTTGACGATCCAGTAGGCACGGTTGTGCTCGGTCAGGCAGTCGATGCCGGGGTAGCCCATGTGCTCGTAGACACGCATAAGGGAGCCCTCCGGCACGGTCTGGTTCATCAGGGAGTCCTCGTGCAGAACGTGACCCGTGAAGATGATCCCGTTCTTCTCGCACCACTCATTGATGGGCTCCATGAAGTTCTCTAAGAACAGGTTGTCGGAAAGATCGATGTAGTGCAGCTTGACCTGCGCCACCTTCTCGCCGCGCAGGCGGTAGAACAGCTCGGGGATGATGGGGCGGGCATCATAGCCGTACCGCTTTTGGAACTCGGAGAACAGCTCCTCCGTCCAGCACATGGAGCAGGTCATGACCCCGTTCTCCTCGCGGCGGTCGTCCAAGCAGTGGCCGCGGTGCGGCTCGTCGCTGAAGATGCCCTTGATGGTGGTGCCCAGACGGTCGCCGCACTTCTCGCGGTAGGCCTCGTGGGTCAGCTCGATGAATCGATCGGTGGCCTTGCGGCTCATGGTGTCGATATAGGTCGTACCGTTGTAGTTGGAATTGCAGGGGTTCGGTACGATGTCATAGCGCAGGACACGCCACTCGCCGGGATCGTTTTCAAAGGCGGGGGCGAACTCCTCGACAGCCGCGCGGACAGCCTGCGGGGACAGGTCGCCCGTCAGCTCCCGATAGCCCCAGAGATCAATGCCATCCACCTTTCCGATGTACAAGGCATAGGGAGCCTCGCCCTCCTCGTAGCGGTCAAGCGGCATCTCGGTCACGGCCAGGGACTTCATGCGGTACTGGGGGTCGATGGTGACCTTACCGCCGGCAGAGCCGGACGGCCAGCGATCCTCGTCGTAGAGCCATGCCTCCATGCCGTCCTCTGCGGCAGCATCCGCCACCTGGTTGATCAGGTTGAACCAATCCTCTCCGAGGTACTCGGTGATGAGTCCCGTGCGGGAGTGCATGAAGTAGCCGCCCAGACCCATCTCCTTCATGATATGTGCCTGCCGCACCAGCTCCTCGCCGCGCAGCTCTCCGTTCCACGACCAGAAGGGCTTGCCTCGCCACTCGGATCCGGGGGATGTGAAGGTGCTCTGAATTTCCTTGGTGTTCATATGACTCTCCTCTCGTTTCATGTTTTTCGAGATATGCATACAGTCGCGGAAGCGGGCATACACTGAGTCGTACAAGCCCCGATCCCACAGCTCTTATTATATCAAATTCTTCTCCCAATTGCAATAGGATCGGCGGTTTTTTTTGCACATTCCTGCATTCTCCTTTCACAAACCGCACATTCGAAGAAGGAAGTTTCTTGTCGAATTTTCACCGCTTGTATCGAACCTTCTTGCCCTTTTATTCCTTTTTCGGAACGAATTTCGTGTTTGTTTTCTTTTTGTTTACCTTTTGTTCGCACTTTTGGCGCAAATATGTGCTATAATGAGCCTGTCCGATAGAAAACGTGTTTCTTCCGTAAGGATAGAGCCCGTCCGAGGACGGCATCCGCCAAAGGACGGCATCCGTCAGGAGACGGCATCCG
>CAYXBU010000010.1:8728-37124 GCA_964463245.1 uncultured Clostridium sp.
CCCGTCCGAGGACGGCATCCGCCAAAGGACGGCATCCGTCAGGAGACGGCATCCGCCCGAGGGCGACACCGGAAAGAGAGGTCACAAACCATGATGCAATTGATCTGCCGCAACGACATTGGCAACTGCTTTTCCTATACCGCGCTGGATGACGACCGCTGTGCGGTGACCGGCTTTGCCGACCCCTGCGCGGCTCCCATCCGTCTGGTCATCCCCGACCGCGCCCCCGATGGGCGTGCGGTCACGGCTGTTGCGGACAACGCCTTCTCCGGCTGCACCTCCCTGCGGGTGATCTGCCTGCCCGACAGCGTTACCTCCATTGGGAAGCGGGCGTTTGCCTTCTGCACCTCGCTGTCGGATATGCGCATCGGTCGGGAGAGCCGCCTGTCCTCTATCGGCGACCGTGCCTTCATGAGCTGTGAGCGTCTGCCGCTGGTTCGACTGGGACACCTCTCAGACCTACGCACGGTCGGCACCAAGGCCTTTGCCTACTGCACCCGCCTCCGCAGTGTCGTCCTGCCGGACAGTCTGCCCGCCATCCCGGATGGGATGTTCGAGGGGTGCCGTCTCCTGTCCCATGTTCGCCTGCCCGGTCGTTTGATCCGCATCGGCGGGTCGGCCTTCTCGGCCTGCGGTGCGCTGGCCTCGCTGTACCTGCCGGACAGTGTTGGGATCATCGAGGACAACGCCTTCGGGTGCTGTGCCCTCCTGTCCTGCCTGACCCTGCCCGCATCCCCCTGTCTGGTATCCGCCTCAGCCTTCCGCGAGTGCCCTTCCCTGCCGGGGTTGTCGGTACTGCTGGGAGCCTCTTGATATTCCGCTATACTAAAAAACAGGCACTGCGCCGACCGCTCATGCGGCCGTTGCAGTGCCTGTCGTGTTTAGCGTTCCTCTCGGTAGTAGTTCAATCCCAAGCCGGCCGGAGGTTGATTCTCGCGGCGGTTGCGGATACTGCTGATGATCAGAACGATCAGGGTAGCGATATAGGGGATCATCTCGAACAGTTTTTTCTGCGCCAGCGTCAGACCCTCCACATACTGCGGCAGGTTGTAGAGTGCGCCGAACAGAAGTGCGCCCGGAATGGCCAGATTGGGTCTCCAGATGACGAAGATGACCAGAGCCACAGCCAGCCAGCCGCGGTCACCAAAGGCGTTGTTCGACCAAGAGCCGCCGATGTAGTCCATGATGTAGAACAGACCGCCCAAGCCAGCGATCATACCGCCGACGGTGGTCGCAACATACTTATAGCGGGTGACGTTGATACCCACCGCATCAGCGGTCGCGGCGTTCTCGCCAACGGCGCGGAGCTGGAGCCCCGTGCGGGTCTTCTTCAAGAAGTAGGCAGCCAGAACAGCAATGATGATAGCCAGATAAGTCAAGAAGCCGTAGGAGAGGAACAGTTTTCCGAACCAGCCGCACTTGTCGGCAAAGGGTAACGTGGTACGGAAGATGTCACTGGTGGCCTTCACGCTGATGTAGGTCTCGCCGGAGTTGTTCCCGACCAGGCGGATCAGCGAGCCACCGAAGAAGTTTCCGAGACCCGTGCCGAAGGTGGTCATGGCCAAACCCGTCACGTTCTGGTTGGCGCGCAGGGTCACGGTCAGGAAGCAGTAGAGCAGGCCCATCAGCCCCGAGCCGAGCAAGCAACAGAGCAGTGGGATGAGGATCGCCAGAACGGGGTTGATGTCCGCCTTATTCGGCAGGGACTGCTCGTAGAGGAAGGAGCCGATCACGCCACTGATACTGCCGATGTACATGATACCGGGAATACCCATGTTCAGGTTACCGGATTTTTCGGTGATGATCTCGCCGGTACAACCGTACAGAAGCGGGATGCCCATGGCTACAGCACCGGGCAAAAAGCCGATCACTTTATCCAGCATTTAGGCCTCCTTCTGCTTCTTGCGGAAGCATATCTGGTAATTGATGAAGAACTCACAGCCGATGATGAAGAACAGCACGATACCGATCAGGATATCCGCATAGGCCGTGTCGATCTGGAAGTCATTCGCCACTTGTCCCGCACCGACCTTCAGGAAGCTGATGAGGAAGGATGCAAAGAACATGAAGATGGGGTTGAACTTCGCCAGCCAAGCCACCATGATGGCGGTAAAGCCGTTACCGCCGACCGAGTCGGTCGCAATGGAATGGTTGTAGCCGCTGACCAGCAGGAAACCGGTCAGACCGCACAGAGCACCCGTGACCAGCATGGTACGCAGGATGACCTTACGCACGTTGATGCCGATGTAGCGCGCGGTGTTCTCGCTCTCGCCCACGACTGAGATCTCATAGCCGTGCTTGCTGTAGCGCATATACACATACATGATGCAGGTCAAGAGAACAACGATGATAATGGTCAGGAGGTAGTTCTTCCCGGTGCCGTCACCGATGGTGGGCAACCAGCCTGTCCGAGTCGAGCCGTTAATGACCCCCATCGTGCCGGTTCCCTTCGGGAACATGGCCTGGATGGTGTAGGCGATCAGCGCCGTTGCGATGTAGTTCATCATAAGGGTGAAAAGGGTCTCGTTGGTGCCCCACATGGCCTTGAAGAAGGCGGGGATGACCGTCCAGAGCATACCGCCCAGGATCCCTGCCGCCAGCATGATGATCAACACCACGGCACTCGGCAGAGACGGAAACGACTCCGGGATCAGCTTCATACACAGGCAAGAGCAAAGTCCGCCGAAGAGCACCTGACCCTCGGCACCGATATCCCAGAACCGCATACGAAACGCGGGGGTCAGAGCCAGCGCGATCAGAAGAAGGATCGCGGTATCATACAGCAGACGCCAGGTGCGGAGCGGGTAGGCAAACGCGCCCGAGAACATGGTAGCAAAGATCTTGAAGGGATTCTCCTTCAGGACGATCAGGGAAATAATGCCGATCAGCAGGAAGGATGCCACAATGGCGATGGCGCGAACCGCCCATGCCTGATACCACGGCATGGCGGCACGCTTGGCGATATGGAACAGCGGGGCGCGCTTCTGCACGGCGGTCTCGGGATTCTGTTGTGAATTAGCCACGGTTCTCCTCCTCTCCGACGGTCTGCGCGGAGGCGCGCAACCGCTCCGGTACGAATCCGGTCATGAGCTGACCGACCTCCTCCTTGGTGACCTCACGGGGGTCAACGATGCCCGAGATCTGACCGCCGCACATGACCAGCAGGCGGTCGGACAGCTCCATCAGCACGTCCAAGTCCTCGCCCACGAAGATGACGGCCACGCCGTGCTCCTTCTGCTTGTTGAGCAGGTCGTAGATCATATAGGAGGAATTGATATCCAGACCCCGCACGGGGTAAGCCGCCATCAGAACGGTCGGCGAGGCGGCGATCTCACGTCCGACCAGCACCTTCTGGACGTTTCCGCCCGACAACCGACGTACCGGCGTGTGGGCACTGGGGGTCACGACCTCCAGGTCACGGATGATCTCGTCCGCAAGATCATGCGGTTTCTTGCGATCCAGGAAGAAGCTGGGGCCGCGGCTGTAGGAGCGCAGCATCATGTTGTCGATGATGTCCATGTTGCCGACCAGGCCCATGCCCAGCCGATCCTCCGGCACGAAGGACAGGCGGACACCCAGCTCGCGGATCTGCACAGGGGTCTTGTCCCGCAGGTTCTCGACCTCGCCGTTCTTGGGATTATTGTAGAGGATACTGCCGGCCTCCAAATGCTGTAAGCCCGCAATGGATTCCAACAGCTCCCGCTGGCCACTGCCGGCGATGCCCGCGATACCCAGAATCTCGCCGCCGCGCGCGGTGAAGGAGATGTCCTTGAGAACCGGGATACCCTCCATGTTCAGACATTTCAGACCCGAGACCTTCAGCCGGTCGACCGGATCCTGCGGGTCATTGCGCCGGATATTCAGCTCGACCTTCTTACCCACCATCAGTTCTGTCAGTTGAGCCTCGTTGGTCTCTGCGGTCTCCACGGTGGCGATATGCTCGCCCTTGCGCAGGACAGCCACGCGATCCGAGATGGCCATGACCTCATGTAGCTTGTGGGTAATGATGATGATGGCCTTGCCCTCATCCCGCATGACCCGCAGGATGTCAAAGAGTTTGCCGGCCTCCTGCGGTGTCAAGACGGCGGTAGGCTCGTCCAATATCAGGATGTCCACGCCGCGGTAGAGCACCTTGACGATCTCCACTGTTTGCTTCTCCGAGACCGACATCTCGTATATCTTCTTGGTCGGCTCCAGATTGAAGCCGTACCGCTCGGTGATGGTTGCCACCCGACGGTTCAGTTCATCCCGCGAGAAACGCCCTTTCTCGGGTACGCCCAGCACGATATTCTCTGCCGCCGTGAACACATCCACCAGCTTGAAGTGCTGATGGATCATGCCGATGCGCAGGTCAAAGGCATCCTTGGGAGAGCGTATCTGCACTTCCCTGCCGCCGACATAGATGCTTCCCTCGTCCGGGTAATAGATGCCCGAGATCATGTTCATCAGGGTAGTCTTACCACTGCCGTTCTCGCCGAGAATGGCCAGTATCTCCCCGCCGTACACGCTCAGGTCTACATTTCGGTTTGCCTGAACAGAGCCGAAGTGTTTGGAGACCCCCTTCAACTCGATCGCTGCCGTTCTACTCACGCCTGTACCTCCGTTTTTCATATGCGTTTGGGCGCATTTCGGATGACTCCGCCTGCGAAGTGACCCGAAAAACGCTCAAGCCAAAAATCCAAAAAGCGGACGCGGGAACCGGGCAGGGCTGACCTGCCCGGTTCGTATGCGTCCAATATCTACCGAGAGTTGGGCTTAGTATGCCTCGTCCAGCAGCGTGATACCGTCGATGCGGAGATCGAAGTACGGAGCGGAACGGTACTCGGACTCGTGGAAGTAGCCATCCTTGATGACCTCGGTGTCGCCCTTGAACTCAGCATCGGTGTCCACATCTGCCATGTAGCTGGTCAGAGCAGCACCATCAACGGTGAAGGTAGCGGCATCAAACACGTGCAGAGTGCCATCCTTCAGAGCCTTCTCGGCGGCCTCGATAGCCTCCTTGGTGCCCTGAGCGGCGGCGGTCTCGTTGATCTCGGTCAGAACAACGGAGCCGGTCTTCAGGTCGCCGGTCCAGTCAGCGTCGATCTTCTCGCCCTTCTGAGCCTGACCGATCATGTACTTGAAGTACGGAGCCCAGTCGATACGGGAGGAGACGATAAAGGTGTTGGGGCAAGCCTCCTTGGTGCTTCCGTTGTAGGAAACATTCGGGATGCTGGCGGCCTCGCAGGCCTTGGGAGCACCCATGGAGTCAGCGTGCTGGGAGATCAGCTTGCAGCCCTCGGCGATCAGCTTCTCAGCGGCCAGCTTCTCCTTAGCCTCGTCGTACCAAGAACCGGTGAAGGTGACCTTCATGGTGACATTGGGGCAGACGGACTTGGCACCCAGGTAGAAGGAGGTGTAACCGGAAATGACCTCGGCGTAGGTGAAGGCACCGACATAGCCCATCACGGCGTTCTCATCGGCGACCTTGCCCTCGGCATCCCCGTACATCTCGACCAGCTTCTTGCCTGCGGCAATGCCGGCGAGGTAACGACCCTCGTAGATGGAGGCGAAGGCGTTGTGGAAGTTGTCCAGCTTCTCGGTGTGAGCCTTGGTGCCGGTAGCATGGCAGAACTCAACATCGGTGTGCTCCTTGGCGGCCTGGATCATGTGGTCCTCATGACCGAAACTGTCCGCGAAGATGACAGTGCAGCCCTGAGCGACCAGGTCATCAGCAGCCTCCTTGCAGGCGGCGGACTCGGGGATGTTCTTCTTGATGACCATCTCGACACCCATCTCCTCGCAAGCCTGCTTAGCGGCCTGCAGGAAGTTGTTGTCGTAGGTGGAGTTCTCGTCGTGCAGGAAGATGAAGCCGACCTTCAGCTTATCGCTGTTGGAATCACCGCAGGACGCGAACAGGGAGGCGCAGGCCATCAGCATCATGACGGCGAGGAAGAGCGACAGAAACTTTTTCATGTGTTTTCTCCTTTTGCTGTTTTCACTTCTTTGTATTTATGTTAAGCCCCGAAGGAGCCTGACACCGAAACACGCGCCCGCAACAGAAAAGCCGGGCAACAAAAGATGCCCGACAAAGACTCTTCTCATGGCTGTTCCAACGCGCTCCCGCAAACACACAAAAAACCGCCCGGGAGGAATCCCCACGGTCTGCGCCTCGGTGCTCGGATATGCGGGATATTCACCAATAGTCGCAACTACGGGGTGCGGTAGAAACATTCTGCCCATGACTTAGAATCTATATTGGAGACATCTGTTGAAATCGGGTATTCAGCACCCGGCTGACACCACTACAATTGTATCACGAAACCATCACAATTGCAAGAGGCAAAACACACAATTTGTCGAATTTTTGAAGTAGTTTGTTGTACAACAAGACAAACCGTTTGTGAGGCTTACGATGGGTCGTATCCGGCGGTTTTTTGAAAATACCTGCCAGAATCACGCGAAATCGGCTCGATTTGTCCGTTATGTGAAAAAGCACAAAAATTTTGGTGAATAATTGGGCATGACTCCAAAGTTGAAATAATTTTTGAAAACGGGTTGCATTTTTTCGAAAAAGTGCTATCATACTTGCAACTCGGAAAAATGATGGCACTCGTTGCCTTCTTTTCCGAACCGTAAGACGTTCATCCACCGAAAGATGCTTTATAAAATAATGAAAGGATGTGATCCACCTGCTACCGCTTGACAAGCTGTCCGCCGGCGCACAGGCCGTCCTGACAGCAAATGGTGTCGATCCCGCCGCGCAGGATATGTGCCTGCGGCTCGACCTGGACATGAACGGTGACTACGGAGAGGTCTGGCTGGTCTTCTCCTACAAGGACGGGAGTCTCTACCGTCTGACCGTGCAGGATTCCGGCTTTGAGTGCTTCCCTCTGTCCCGCCTCTCCGAGCCCTACATCGATAACTACGCGACCTCCAACCGCCTACAGGTACATCTGCACGAGGCGGGCGATCTGCCGCCTGTACAGGGTGACCTGACCGACGAGCAGTTTCGGGATGCCACCCGCGCGTGGGGGCTGTCCGGCACCACGGTGGTGCTGGGCTACTGCACCAACACCTGCAAGCTGCGGCTCTTAGCCTTTACCGCCCTGTGGGACAGGCTGGCTCGTGGCGAGACCGTCAAGACCGACGACCAGATCTTTGACCAGTTCAATCGGGTCTGCCCCAAGTGCGGCCGCCCCTACACCGACCAGCAGAACAAGATATGCGAGCGTTGCATCAGCAAGAAGGGCGTTCTGAACCGCCTTCTGGGGTATTTCGGGTACTTCAAGCCTCAGCTGGTCATCGTGATGCTCTGTCTGCTGGGCACTACGGCGCTGTCGGTGGTGAACCCCATCATCAGCGGTCAGATCCTCTACGACCGTGTCATCGACCCCGCAGGTGACCTGCATGAAAAGAAGTATGTCTTCATCTGGGTCGGGGTGCTCATCGCCATGGCGGTGGCCTCCACGGTCATCGGCATCATCCAGAACCGCGTCAATGCCTATATGTCCACCCGCGTGGTTCGCAACATGAAGAACGACATCTTCCGCGCCATGCAGCATCAATCCCTCTCCTATTTCAATCAGAACCCTACCGGGCGGCTGATCAACCGTGTCAACTACGACGCCGAGCGCATCCGCAGCTTCTTCATCGACGGTGTTCCCTACTTCATCATGCACGTCCTTTCCTACATATCCTTGACGGTCGTGCTGTGCTGTATCAGCTGGAAGCTGACTCTTCTGCTGTTCCTGCCCATCATCCCGGTCGTGCTGATGATCAAGTTCGCCATCCCCAAGCTGATCCGCGCCTACTCGGCGCAGTGGCGGCGATCCTCCTCCATGAACACCATGATGAACGACTCCCTGTCCGGCATCCGCGTGGTCAAGGCCTTTGCCAAGGAGGATGCGGAGGCTCACCGCTTCTACGAATACTCCTCCAAGCTGTATACCGCAAACCTCAAGGTCAACGCAGTCTCGCTCTGGATATTCCCGGTCATCTCCATCCTAATCGGTGCCTCCTGCCACGCCATGTGGGGTCCCGGCGGTCTGATGGTCATCAAGGGACTGTTCGGTGACACCATGACCTACGGTCAGCTGACCACCTACATCGGCTACACCGGGCTGATCTTCTCCCCGTTGAGCTTCTTTACCAACTTTACCAATCAGGTCACCGAGGTCATGAACTGCGCCGTGCGTATGTTCGAGGTCATGGACATGACACCCGAGGTCTCCGAGGCACCCAACCCCGTGCACCTGGACACCATCAAGGGCGACATCGTCTTTGATCATGTGAGCTTCCACTACAATCCCAATCGCCCCATCCTCAAGGATATCAGCTTCACCATCCATGAGGGAGACCGTATCGGTCTGGTGGGACACACCGGCTCGGGCAAGTCCACCATTGCCAACCTGATCACGCGGATGTACGATGTGGTCAGCGGCAGTATCACCATCGACGGTGTGGACATCAAGCAGCTGGAGACCGCCTCCCTGCGGCGAAATGTCGCCATCGTGTCTCAGGAGGTCTACATCTTCCGCGGCACCATTGCTGACAACATCCGCTATGCCAAGCCGGAGGCGACTCTGGACGAGGTGGTAGCCGCCGCCAAAGCCGCCAACGCGCACGACTTCATCCTGCGTCTGCCGGAGGGCTATGAGACCAACGTCGGTATCGGAAGCCGCTCCCTGTCGGGCGGCGAACGCCAGCGGATCTCCATCGCCCGTGCGCTCCTGCTCAACCCCTCCCTGCTGATCCTGGACGAGGCCACCGCCGCCATGGACACCGAGACCGAGCGACTGATCTCGGAGGCCATTGACCGCGTGAGCGTCGGCAAGACCACCATATCCATAGCACACCGCCTCTCCACCCTCAAGAACTGCACCTGCCTGATGGCCATCGACAACGGCGAGCTGGCCGAGATGGGCACGGCCGAGGAGCTGATGGAGAAGAAGGGCATCTACTACCGCCTCTGGACGCTCCAGAACGAGCAGCTCCGGAAGGTCATGGAGGGTCGCTGATACGCGCCCCGCAGAAAGGAAGGTACCATCATGGCTGATGCACAGCTGACCAAGACCGCCGCCCCTGCGGCAGAAGAAGAAAAGGATCTCTTCGAGCATCGGATCTCGCTTGACCTGACTCCCGAGAACGCGGTGTTCACCCCCTCGGCGGGAAGCCTGATCTCGCTGACCCTGACCCAGCCCACCGGCAAGGAGGAATTCTTTGAACGCGTGGTGCCGGTACGAGCGTTCCCCATATCCTCCCCCGACGAGTTCATCTCCATCCGAGAGCCGGACACCCGCATGGGCGGGCGCGGCGCCGAGCTGGGCATGATCCGACGTCTGTCGGACTTCCCGGAGGATGTCGCGGGAATGATCACCGCTGAGCTGGATCGTCGCTACTTCACCCCCTCCATCCAAAAGATCCACTCCTTCTCGGAGAAGTTCGGTTACTGCTACTGGGATGTGACCACCAGCGCCGGCCGCATCGAGTTCATCATGACCAACCCCTCCTCCAGCATCCGTACCTTGGAGGACGGACGGGTATTCATGTACGACATCGACGGCAACTGCTTTACCATCGACGACCCGACAAAGCTGGACAAAGCCAGCTACAAGAAGGTCGAAATATACCTCTGATGCGGGAGGTAGACCGACATGAAGCTTTTATTTGACCTCTCCCCTGCCGATTCCGCCGCCTTTGAGGCGGAGCGCGGCGCGGACGAGCGCGTCATGTACTGCCTGCCCTTCGACTGCGAGTTTGAAAAGCGGGTAGACGGGCGCATGGTCTTTACCAACAAGTATATCTACAAGATCAACGAGGGTCGTCTGGAGGCTAAGTGGGACTTCTCCCGCCTGTCCGACTTCTCGGTCGAACTCTTGTACGGCTGTTGTGCCTTCTTCGCCAAGGAGGACGGCAAGAGCGTTCGTCTCTGCCGCTTTATCAGCGGGCGGAATATGCCGCGCTATGCCGTCATGGTGGAGGCTTGCGAGGCCATCGCCAAGGGCGACACAGACAAGGTGTTCGTCAGCAACGAGCCGGAGCGTTACTGTCAGAAGTGCGGTCGTCCCTTCGTGATGCACACCCACATCTGCCCCTTCTGTCAGAGCAAGAAGGAGACCTACTCCCGCCTCTGGGGCATGACCAAGGGTCTGCGGCTGATGATGCTGTTCCCGCTTCTGACTGCCCTGATCATCATGGTGGTTCAGTACATCGTACCGATGATCCAGAAGGTCTTGATCAATGACTACATCATGAACAAGAACGTGACGGCTCAGCCCTCTTGGCAGCTGCATTTCTGGTTGATCGTCGGGTCTATCGTCTTCTTTGATATCTTCAATAAGGTGGTGGGGATCATCCAGAGCCGCATTGCCGCAGTCGCGGGAAACCGTTTTACCCGCTTCCTGCGTACTCTGCTCTTTGAAAAGATCCAAATGCTCTCCATGTCCTCAGTGCAGAAGAAGTCCACCGGTGACCTGATGGGACGTATCAACAACGATGTCGGGGTGGTGCAGAACTTCGTCACTAACCTGCTTCCCACCTACTTCGGGCAGCTCATGTCCTTTATCATGGGTCTGATCTTAGTGCTGGGCATGGATATTTCCCTGATGACACGCGCCGACAACCCCACGCCCCTGCCTATGAGCCTGTTCATCTTTCTGCCGATCCCCTTCGTGGTACTGTTCATCTTCGGCTTCCGCCGCATGATGAACCGCATGAACATCAAGGCATGGCAGAAGGGTCGCCGCACCAACCAGACCCTGCAGGATGTCCTCAGCGGCATCCGCGTGGTCAAGTCCTACGGACGTGAGGAGGCAGCCATCGAGGAGTTCCGCGACTGCACCAACCAGCAGGCACATCAAGATGAGACCAACGCCAAGCTGTTTGATACGGTCTTTCCGCTCTTAGGCTTTGCCCTGCGGCTGGGCTCCTACTTCATCATGTGGTTCGGCAACCTGTGGCTGTTTGGCGGCTCCCTCAATGTCGGTGAGCTGAACCAATTCAACACCTACTCGGCCATCCTGTACTCCCCCTTGATGCAGATCACCCAGATCCCGCGTAACATCTCGGCCTTCACCACCTCCTTCGGCAAGATCATGGAGATACTGGAAGAGGAGCCTGAGGTCGCGGATATCGCCAAGCCGGAGCACTTCCGCTTCCGAGGCGACGTCAGCGTCAAACACGTGACCTTCGGCTACGAGGCCAGCAACCCCGTCCTGCGGGATGTCAGCGTAGAGGTCGAGCAGGGCGAGATGATCGGTATTGTAGGACACTCCGGTTGCGGGAAGTCCACCCTCATCAACCTCATCATGCGTATGTATGACCCGACCGAGGGCTCCATTGAAATCGACGGTGTCAACATCAAGGACATCAGCCAGCAGTCCCTGCGCTCCCAGATGGGCGTGGTTCTGCAGGAGACACACCTATTCTCCGGCTCCATCCGCGACAACATCCGCTACGCCATGCCCTACGCATCGGATGACGAGGTGGTAGCGGCGGCACGAGCGGCCAACGCACACGACTTCATCATGAATCTGCCGCAGGGCTACAATACCATTGTGGGTGAGAAGGGCTACTCCCTCTCGGGCGGTGAGCGGCAACGGGTGGCCATCGCCCGTGCCCTGATCCACAATCCGCCTATCCTGATCCTGGATGAGGCCACGGCGGCACTGGATACCGAGACAGAAAAGCTCATTCAGGATGCCATCGACAAGATGACCGAGAACCGTACCACCTTCGTCATCGCGCACCGCCTCTCCACCCTGCGGAATGCCAACAAGATCCTGGTCATCGACCACGGGCAGGTCGCCGAGTTCGGCACGCATATTGAGCTTTTGAACCAGCGCGGCATCTACTACAAGCTGGTCATGGCGCAGACACGGGCGGCACTGGAGAAGTAACTATTGTCCCCTCTGTTGTGGATGTGCACAAATTCTCATTTTAGATTATGTGCAACCCTACAAATTTGACCCGACTCAGAAAAATTCGCAAAAAAATCACCCACTTTTTTCTCAAAATGGTGTATACTAAAGGCAGGTACAGCATAGGGCGCGTGTCCCGGCTGTGTTGCTGTAAAGCGAGGTGTTTTTCATGACGAGCGGCTTTTTCTTCCCTGTACAAGACATTCTTTGCGCGGGGGATATCCGCGCCTGTCTGGTCAAGCCCTTTCCTGTCAGCACTGTTGTCATCGAAGGACTGTGCATCCTCGCCCTGTTGGCCGTCTTCCTGTTGTTCAAAAGCTCTCTTGTGCGCTTAGTCAGTCTGTGCGCCATGGAGATCTGCTTTTGGCTGGTATGCAAGCACGCCATCGGCCCCGATTCCCTGTTGACCAAGATCACCACATGGATCACCGCCGCCGTGCTGATCATCCTGACACTGGCGATCGTCAACAGCATCCACTGGCATCCTTACGGTGAGAGGAACGAGAATCACACCGACACGAAAAACCACCCCTGACGCCATACCACATCACGAAAACGGAGGAATCATCATGAGCAAGTATGCAGGAACCAAGACCGAGGCGAATCTGCAGGCGGCTTTCGCCGGCGAGTCTCAGGCCAGAAACAAGTATACCTATTTTGCATCGGTCGCCCGCAAGGAGGGCTACGAGCAGATCGCCGACATCTTCCAGATGACGGCAGATAACGAGAAGGAGCACGCTAAACTCTGGTTCAAGGAGCTGGAAGGTCTGGGTGACACCAAGGAAAACCTGGAGGCCGCCGCCGCCGGTGAGAACTACGAGTGGACGGATATGTACGAGGAGTTCGCCAAAACCGCCGAGGAGGAGGGCTTCACCGCACTGGCCAAGCGTTTCCGCATGGTCGCCGCCATCGAGAAGCGGCACGAGGAGCGGTATCGCGCCCTGATACAGAACATCGAGACCGCTTCGGTCTTTGAGAAGAGCGAGGTCAAGATCTGGGAGTGCCGCAACTGCGGACACATCGTGGTGGGCACCAAGGCTCCCGAGGTATGTCCCGTCTGCGCCCATCCCAAGGCATACTTTGAGATCTGCGCGGAGAATTATTGATCCGACACGAAATACCATGGGGCACTCGTCACCGAGTGCCCCCTTTGTCAAGGAGGAATGACTCATGAAGATCGGTGTGTGCGCCATGCCGCAGGATTGGCAGGTCGTTGCCGCCTGCGGGTACGACTACGCGGAGATGAGCTTTTCCCTGCTTGCAGACTGTTCCGAGGAGGAGTTTCAAGCCGTGAAACACGCGCGTGTCTCTGCCGGATTGGAGATACCTTGCTTCAACGGCTTCTTCCCCGGCAGTATGAAGCTGTACGAGCTGTCCCGCGCGGACTTCCGCGCCTATGTCGAGCGCGGCTTTGACCGTGCCGCCACTCTGGGCGGGGAGATCGCCGTGCTCGGCTCGGGCGGGGCGCGGCAGGTGCCACCCGGGATGGAGCGGGAGGAGGCGATCCGCCGCTTTACGGACATTCTCGCGCTGTGCGGGGATGTGGCCGCCCGTCACGGCATGAAGATCGCCATCGAGCCGCTCAACTACCGCGAGGATACCCTGATCAACACTGTCGCCGACGCGCTGGCAGTCTGCCGCAGAGTGGATCACCCGGCCATCGGCATTCTGATCGATCTGTATCACTTCCGAGAGAACGGCGAGGATATCACGACTCTCCCCTCCCTGCCCGACCTGTCCCGCCATCTGCTCCATGTCCATTTGGCAAGACCCGACAAGGATCGCGGTGCGCCGACTTCAGCCGATGCGGTGCCCATGCAACCCTGGGTCGATGCCCTGCGAAAGATCGACTACCGAGAGCGGATCAGCCTGGAATGTATCTTCCGCCCTGACCTCAAGACAGCCATTCGAGAAGCCTATCCCGCCCTTGGCGGATTCCGCACACTGTAACAGCATGGAGGAGCATTTATGAAGAATCGAATCCTGTATGTCCATGGCAAAGGCGGCACGGCGGCGGAAGCCGACCACTATACGCCGCTGTTCCCCGATCATGATGTGGTTGGTCTCGACTACAGAGCCGAAACGCCATGGGATGCGAGATCGGAATTTCCGACCTTATTCGAGACGCTGTCGGTCGAGTACGACCGTGTGATCCTGATCGCCAACAGCATCGGAGCCTACTTTTCCATGTGCGCTCTGCCGCAAGAGAAGATCCAAAAGGCATACTTCATCTCTCCCATTGTGGATATGGAAAAGCTGATTCGGAACATGATGCTGTGGGCGAATGTGTCAGAGGAGGAACTGCGAGAGAAGAAGACCATCCAAACGGCGTTCGGTGAGACCCTGTCGTGGGAATATCTCTCCTATGTCCGCGACCGCCCTCTTCATTGGACTGTACCGACCGAGATCCTGTACGGTACGCGGGACAATTTGACCACACTTGAAACCATCACCGACTTTTCAAAGAGTCATGGTGCAGGTCTGACCGTGATGGAAAATGGTGAGCATTGGTTTCATACGCCGGAACAGATGTCCTTTTTGGATGCGTGGCTTATGTGCTGTTGATACGCAGAAAGGAGCATACTCATGGATATGACGAAATACCCTTTAGTCGATGAACATACCCTATGTGTGACCGGTCTTGAGGTGCTGGGCAAGCTGCCCGACCCGTTCTTATTCGAGGACGGGCATCGCGTTACCACCCGCGCCGAGTGGGGACTGCGCCGTCGGGAGCTGTACAAGACCGTGATCGAGCTGCAATACGGCACCATGCCGCCCCAGCCCGAGATCTTTCGGGTCGAGGCGGTGTATGTGGGGCGGCCGCGCACCTACCGCATCACGGCGGGGACACGGGAGCGGCAGGTCAGCTTTCGGATGCAGCTGTGGTTGCCTGCCGAGCCGACCAAGATCCCGCCGCCTGTCATCGTAGACGGTGATCAGTGCTTCGGCTACCCCGCCGATCGGGAATGGCTGGGTGCCGCGCTGGACGAGGGGATCGGCTGGGCACTGTTCGACCGCACCGAGCTGGCGCACGATATCCAAGGGGAGGGTCGGCGACAGGGGGCATTGTACGAGGTCTACCCCGACTACAGCTTCGGTGCGCTGGGAGCGTGGGCATGGGGCTACTCCCGCGTGGTGGATGCGCTGGAACAGATCGGCCTGACCGACATGGACTGCATCGCCTTTACCGGACACTCTCGCGGCGGCAAGACCGCCGCACTGGCGGGGGCACTGGATGAGCGCGCTGCCATCGTCAATCCCAACGAGACCTGCGCGGGGGCTTGCGGCTGTTACCGTGTCCACATGACCGGGCACGGCGACGGCATCCCGGAGTTTCGCAGTGAGCGGCTGGCCGACCTGTGGCAAAACTTCGGCTACTGGATGGGCGAGGGCATGGAGAAGTATACACAGGACGAGGCATCCTTGCCCTTCGACTGCCATGAGCTGAAGGCCATGATCGCCCCGCGCACCCTGTTCATCTCCGAGGCGGCGGGGGATCTGTGGGCGAACCCGGTCGGCTCCTACCTGACCACGCAGGCGGCGCGGGAGGTCTACCGCTTCTTAGGCGCAGAAGATGAGCTGTTCTGGTACTTTCGCCCCGGCACCCACTACCATCGGGTGGAGGATGTGTGTATGCTGGTCTCCTTAGTCAAGCGGCGGCGGGACGGCGGGGAGGGCTTTGATCCGAGCCGCTTCTTCCGTCTGCCCTTCCCCGAGCCGCGCCCCATCTTTGATTGGTCTGCGCCGACTCCCACCGATAACGCATAAAAATCCCCCGTGCGGGACATACTGTCGGCAAGCAAGACCGGCAGTTCTGCCGCGCACGGGGGATCATTTTATGAAAAAGATCGCTTTTTTCGATGCCAAGCCCTACGACAAGCCCGGATTCGACCATTTCGGGCAGGCCGCCGACCTGTCCTTTCGCTACTACGAGACCCGTCTCTACCCCGACACGGCGGCACTGGCGCGGGGTTATGATGGGGTCTGTGCCTTTGTCAACGACGGGTTGGATGCGGCGGTACTGGAAGCCCTCCGTGCCGAGGGTATTCGGGTGGTCGCACTGCGCTGTGCCGGCTTTAATCAGGTGGATCTGACCGCCTCCGAGCGACTGGGCATCACCATTCTGCGAGTCCCCGCCTACTCCCCCTACGCGGTCGCCGAGCACGCCATGGCCATGCTCCTGACCCTGATCCGCCGCATCCACAAGGCATATCTCCGCACGCGGGACTTCAATTTCAGCCTCAACGCTCTGACCGGCTTTGACCTGCACGGCAAGACGGTGGGCATCATCGGTATGGGGCGCATCGGGCGGGTGTTTGCCGACATCTGTCGTGGCTTCGGGATGCAGATCGTGGCCTACGACCCCCGACCCTGCGATTGCCCGGGTGTGCCCTTCCTGCCCCTGGATGAGCTGTTGCGGGTGTCGGATGTGATCTCGCTCCACTGCCCGCTGACAGAGGAGACCTACCACCTCATCGGGCGGGATTCCGTGAAACGCATGAAGGTCGGGGTATTCCTCATCAACACCTCGCGCGGAGCACTGATCGATGCGGAGGAGCTGCTGGAGGGCATCAAGTCCCGTCGGATCGGCGGGGCGTGTCTGGATGTGTACGAGGAGGAATCCGAGTGGTTCTTTCGGGATCACTCCGGGCACATCATGGACGATGACACCCTCGCCCGCCTGATCTCTATGCCCAATGTCATCGTGACCTCGCATCAGGCGTTTCTGACACGGGAAGCACTGTCCAATATCGCCGAGACTACCGTGCGTAATCTTTCGGATTTCTTTGCGGGACGGGCGTGCAGCAATGCGGTCACGAAAAAAAATTGAGGCTAAATCTTGACAGCACCATCTCCGTGTGCTATAATGCGAGTGTGTAATGTGGCACAAAGGAGATACGCTCATGAAAACGAAATTCCGCAAAGGGTCGGCTGTTATCCTGACCATGGTCTTGCTTCTCACCCTGACCTTGTCCTCCTGCTCCTCCCATATCGAGGACACCAACGGGGATGACATCTCGCCGGTCACCCTGACCGATGAGGACATCATCGATGGTCGCTCCTGCGTCCGCAATGTGTTCACCAGCACGACGAACAGCGACGGCACCCATGTCAAGTGCAAAAAGCTCTCGGGTGTGACCTCCCTGACCGGCATCGGCTCCGGGAAGACACTGACCTATACCGCCACGACCACAGCCGGGAATATCCGCATCTGTGTGGTCAGCGCAAGCGGCTCTATCTATGCCGATCTGATCTTGGACGGAGTCCCCC
Organism: uncultured Clostridium sp.; assembly: GCA_964463245.1. Taxonomy (GTDB): domain Bacteria; phylum Bacillota; class Clostridia; order Oscillospirales; family CAG-272; genus CAMEON01. The sequence goes on from CAYXBU010000010.1 coordinate 25,900, forward strand.
ATACGCTGACACTGCCCGAGGCATCCGGCTTACCCGCCTATACGCTCAGGGTCGCAGGGGAGTCGGCCGCCTTTACCATGGACTATGAGATCGATTCATAAAACCATTCCTGTAAAAGTTTGCAAAAAGGCTTGACAAGCTCAAAAAAATAGAGTATAATGGTATTCGTTGCATAGTGGGGGAGATTGTCCACCCACGCCTTGTCAGTTACCGCCGCATGACCGCCTGTCGGACAGGCCGTCCGTGCCGCAGAATGGAGAAACAAACATATGTACGAGAAAGTCAAGCAGCTGCTTATCGAGGAGCTCCAGGTCAAGGAGGAGCTCATCACGCCCGACGCGGAGCTGTCCTCCGATCTCGGTGTCAATTCCATCGAGCTTGCCAATCTGATCCTGCTTTGCGAGGACAAGTTCGATGTGACCATTGATGACGACGATATGCACAAGTTCATCACCGTAGGCGATGTGGTCGCCTACCTCGAGGCAAACGGGAATCTTTGATCCCATGTCCTGCGAAAAAGAGCGGCATCCCGATCTGTACGGGTTGCCGCCTTTTCGTGTCATTTTCAAAACAAGGAGATATCCATATGGCAAAGCTTGCTTGGAAGGGTGGTGCCCTGCTGGCACCGACCCCGCCCGTGATGGTCACCTGCGGGAGCATGGACAAGCCCAATATCATCACGGTCGCCTGGACAGGGCTGATCAACACCCAACCGCCGCGCCTGTCCATTGCGGTGCGACCCTGCCGCTACTCCTACGGGCTGATCTGCGAGAGCGGCGAGTTCGTGGTCAACCTGACCCCCGCCTCCCTGATCCGTGCCGCCGACTACTGCGGTATGTACACCGGTGCCAAGGTAGACAAGTTCAAGGCGGCGCATCTCACCCCCGAGGCGGCGCAGACCGTGTCCTGCCCGCTGATCGCGGAGTGTCCCCTCTCACTGGAATGCCGCGTGACCGATCGGCTTCCGCAGGGCACCCACGATCTGTTCTTAGCCGACATCGTCGCGGTCGACGTGGACGAGTCTCTGGTGGATGACGGCGGGCGGTTGCGACTGGATCGCGCCGGCCTGGCGGCCTTTGCCCATGGGGAATACTTTGCACTGGGACGGCAGATCGGGAAATTCGGCTTCTCTGCCGTCAAGCGCGGCAAAAAGCCGCACCGAGGAAAGGCGTAAAGCGACATACTGTCGCTGTTGTCGCTGTTGTCGCTGAAGTCGCGGTCGCGGGAATTCCATAACCGCCTGTCACGGGGTCACGGAACAGACCTATGTGCGGCGGGAAGAAAGTGAACAGCCCGAACAGGAATGCTATCACGCAGAGAAACAGGATACACGGGACGGACGATCCTGCCGCGTGCGCCGCATCGAGCCGCTTCCACTGTCTCGCCTGATACGCATAAGCGGCGGCCGCCGCCACGAAAAAGATGGCGATGTTGACCCAATCGGGGGACTTTCCGATCACGCCGTTATAGGTGTAGAACAAGACGGGGATCAGCACAAGACCCACGCATATCCCTCGGCATGAAACACGCCAAAAGCCCCGCTCTCCCCTGAAAAAGAAGGACTGCACGGCAGCGAATATCAGCATGGGGACAAACAACAGCTTCATGTGCTCCCAGGTGGACTCGTTGACCCCCGAGATCAGTGCCGCCCACGCGGAACCTCCCGTCCATTCGTACAGGAAGTGCAGCAGGGTGCCACAGAGCGAGGTCACGGCAAATCCCACCAGGCACCAAAGGCCATATGCGTGAACCACAGCGGTTCCCCCTTCCTGCGGCGCAGGATGGTCTGATGCCGCTCGCCGCAGGAATAGTCTATTCAAAAAGTCCGCGTTTATGCGGATGGCTATACATCAAAAGAACGCATTGGACAATGTGCAGGACGAGAAGCAGGCACTTTTCAGCTCTTCAATCGAAAAAAACAGGCGACATCCAACTATGAGTTGAATGCCGCCTGTCTTGCTGTCATATCAGGCCTTTACCGAGATGATGGACTCATCCCACATATCGGGTGCCTCATAGCCCATGAGATTGACCATGGTCGCGGCGACATCCGACAGGCCGAACTGACCCTCGTCCGCCTTGACGGTGTAGTGCTCCTTAGCATCGGTGTTGTCGTAGATGATGCAAGGAACGGGATTGAGGGTGTGGCTGGTCTTGGCTTTGAAGTGCCCCGCCTTATCCGCCTTGGGCTGACCTGACTTCTTGTCGATTTCGTACATCTCGTCAGCGTTTCCGTGGTCGGCGGTGATGAGTGCCACGCCGCCCAGCTTGTCCACGACGGCCAGAATACGCGCCAGCTGGAGATCAAGAGCCTCCATGCTGCAACGGGTCGCCAAGAGCGAGCCGGTGTGCCCGACCATATCCCCGTTCGGGAAATTGACACGGTAGTACTTGTACGCGCCGCTCTCCAGCTCGGCAATGAGGCGGTCGGTGATCTCGGCGCACTTCATCCAAGGTCTCTGCTCGAAGGGCACAACATCTGAGGGAACCTCCACATAGGTCTCCAACTCCTCGGAGAACTTGCCGGACTTGTTGCCGTTCCAGAAATAGGTCACATGGCCGTACTTCTGGGTCTCGGAGATGGCGAAGGAGCGCACACCCGACCCGACCAGATACTCACTCATGGTATTGGTGATCTCGGGCGGGTTTACCAGATAGCGGTGGGGGATGTGCAGGTCGCCGTCATACTCCAGCATACCGGCATACAGCACGGCAGGCACACGGACACGGTCGAACTTATCGAACTCGCCGGCCGGCGCATCAAATGCCTTGGAGATCTCAATGGAGCGGTCGCCGCGGAAGTTGTAGAAGATCACGCTATCGCCGTCCTCGATGGTTCCGACGGGAGAGCCGTCCTTGGCGATGACGAAGGGAGGCAGATCCTGATCGATGACCTGCAACTCGTTGCGGTAGGTCTCTACCGCCTCGGCGGCGGACGCGAACTGACGACCATCGCCCAGCACATGGGTCATCCAGCCCTCCTCGACCATGCTCCAGTTGGCCTCGTAGCGATCCATGGTGATCCGCATACGACCGCCGCCCGAGGCGATGCAGATGTCGAAGTCGGGGCTTCTCAGCTCATCCAAGAAGGCCTCGAACGGAAGGATATACTCCAGCGCGGAGGTCTCGCCGACATCACGGCCGTCAATGAGGATGTGCACACGGACACGGCGTACCCCCTCGGCCTTGGCCTCGGTGATCATGGCCTTGAGGTGGTCGATGTGGGAGTGGACGTTGCCGTCCGAGAAGAGCCCCAGAAAATGCAGGGTGGTTCCCTTCTCCTTGACACTGCCGACCAGTGTCTGCCAGGTATCCGAGGCAAACATCTTGCCCGACTCGATGGACTGACTGACCAGCTTTGCGCCCTGCGCGAATACCTGACCCGACCCGAGAGCGTTGTGTCCGACCTCGGAGTTGCCCATGTCGTCGTCCGAGGGCAGACCGACGGCTGTACCGTGTGCCTTGAGCTTGACCATGGGGTAGGTCGCCATCAGGCGATCCAGCGTGGGGGTGTAGGCCTGCGAGACAGCATTTCCGGCGGTATCGGGAGCAAGTCCCACACCGTCCATGACGATGGTCAGGACGGGTCCCTTCACGCCCTCAAAGCCGGAGAGACGATTCAACTGTTTCATACGGAATGATTCCTTTCTTGGCGCACCTTCGTGCGTATCTTTGATTCGGGTACTATTATACCCTTTTTCACGGCAAAAAGCAAGGGCTTTTGCAAAATTCCCCTCAAAAGGGGTCGGTTCCTTCCATTTGCGGGAGCATTTCGGGCGGGAATGTCGCCCGCATCAGGTCAACGTAGCCCTCCCGCGTGATGTAGGGCGCATCCTCGGGCGGTGCCAACAGCTCCATGTCGGTGCCGTACACAAAGGCATGGATGGAGGTCTCGGCAAAGCCGCAGGAGCGGTAGAAAGCCAGCCGTCGTGTCCGCTGGACGGGATTTTCACAATCCGGCGTGGGGGTCTCGATCTCAAAGAAGATATGCTTCCCGGGCGCATGAGCGCGGCACCACGCGATGATCTGCGGGAGGGCGGCATGGCCGATGCCCTGCCCGCGCAGGGCGGGCTGAATGGCAAGGTAGTCCAGCATGACATAGTCACCGTGCCGCACCGATATGATCAGGCCTGCCACGGGAGCCTCCGGTGTTTCGATGACCAGTACATCGTAGGCCGAGGCCATCTCTCCCTCCAGCATGAAGGACAGCTCCTTGCGCTCCTCCGGCGGGAAGGCGGATTCATACAGCTCACGGTAGGCGGGCAGGTCGCTCTTGGTAATTGGACGAAGTGTAACGGGTGATGACATAAAAACTCCTTATCGGGATCCGGTTTCGGTGTAGCGGTCAAAAAAACGGAAGGTCGCAGGCCAGACGATACCCGCAAACAGGGTGGCCGCGAGATAGCGTGGGAAAGGTGCCCACGCGGCATCCCCCAAGAGCAGGTTCCAGAGCGGCTTTGTTCCCTCAAGCACGGCTACGAGGAGCAAAAGCCCCAGCCCCAGCTTGAGTGCCTGTCCCCAGAGGGGAGCACGGGTGGAGAAATGCAGCTTGTACTCGTCGAACAGCCAGGCAGCGATCAGCCCCAGTGTCACGCCGAGCAACGACCACGCGTTCTTGACAGCCTCGTTGTAGCTGTCCATGTCCAGGTCGGACGGGAACTCATACAGGCTGACATAGCCCAAGAGCAACAGCCCCAGCGCGACCGTCCCGCCCAGCACCGGCACCATCAGGCGCGGGGCGGTTCCCACGCGGGAGAAGAGCGGCCAGAGCGCGAAGATCAGTACAAGCGCGCACAGTCCGCCCACCAGCACATCGGCGGGGGTATGCACACCGAGGTACATCCGCGACAGGGGGATCAGCACGGCCAGCAGGATGCCCGTGATCCGCACCCACCGCTCGCGGCGGCAGAGGGCTAAGCCGCCGTAGACCCCGACGGCGGTCTGGGAGTGCCCTGACGGGAAGGAATATCCCGCCGCGCCCTCTCGCGCCGATTCCACGATGGTGAACTGCGGGTCGCGCACCCACGGGCGGGGCACGCGGCAAGCGATCTTGAGGAATTGGTTCAAGAAGGTTCCCGCCAGCCCCACGGTCAAGAGAAAGTAGCCCTGCCGCTTATCCACGCACCAGAACATCAGCATTCCGAAGACGATGAACAGCACGGCTCCCCCCATCTCGGTGACAGCCCGCAGGATTACGTCCAGAACGGGATTGCGGATGGATTCCAACCAATACAGAAACTCCATACGGGTGGATCAACGGCCGACTCGGAAGGTCTCGTACAGCTCGGTCACGCGGGCATAGCGAGCCGAGAACTCGGCATAGTCGGACTGCTTCTCGCGGTTCCAGGTATTCTCGGACAAGCAGGGGATGCGCTCCTCAAGCAGCTTCTGCTCACAGCGAACTCCTGCCGCCAGATCCTCCGGGAAGGCCGCCATGATCTGATCTCCCCACGCGAGCAACTGACCGCCCTCGACCTGCTCGGTCGCGGGAATGGTCAGGCCGATATTCAGGTAGGGAGAGCCGGGATGTACGGGACGCCAGGTGTAGACGTTCCAGTTGTATACCTCCTCGGGGGACCAGTGGACGTTGGGCGCGACCACATACATGGGCGACCACGAGCAGTTGAGCAGACGGAAGCCAGCCTCCTGCAGGGAGGGAGTGGTCTGGTAGTAGTTCTCCCAGCTCATGACCACCGTCTCACGCGGAATGAGGTGGTTGACGGCGGCACCAAAGCCCTCCCAGACCACCGGGGTACGACCGCAGGAGAGCACCGCCTCGGCCATACGCCGCACGAAGGTGGCGTAGAGCAGCTGAGACAGCTCTCCTCTGCCGCCCTCGCGGGAGAGGTAGGAGTCGGTGTCGATGCCCTGTGCACGGCAAGCGGCCAGGGTTGGCTCGTCCTGTGTCCACTTGTCGATGGCAGCCTCGTCACCACCAATGTGGATGTAGGGGCTGTTCGGGAACATCCCGCACAGCTCACGGAACAGAGCCTCCATGCAGGCCATCGAGGCCTCGCTCTGACGGATGATGCCATCCCGACCGAAAATGTCCCCATAGCCCTCGGCAAAGGAGGTGCAGTGCCCCGGCACGTCGATCTCGGGCATCAGGATGACCTCCCGCTCGGCGGCATACGCCACCAGCCGGCGAATCTGCTGCTCGGTGTAGCAACGCCCCACCGTGGACAGCTTCGGGAACGCGCGGGAGGGGAGCGTGTAACTCTGGTCATCCGTGAAGTGCAGATGCAGGGTGCGGATCTTGTAGAAACGGCACATATCCACATACTGCAAGAGCATCGGGAACTCGTGGAAGTCCCGCGCCAGATCCACCATCAGCCCGCGCCACGAGCATCCGGGGGCATCCGTGATGGTACCTGCGGGCACCGCGAAATGACCTGCATCCGCTGTCGGCTGCATCAGCTGGATCAGGGTAGACACACCGTTCTGCCAGCCGGCACCGTCGGCGGCGGCGATGGTCACGCCCTCGCCGACGGTCGAGCCGATGGTCAGGACGTAACCCTCGGAGGGCTGTGTCGTGTCCTTGACAAAGCAGACGGTGCCGCTCGACGGCTGGATGGCAAAGTGGATCCCGTGGGTGCGGCGGGCAAAGGTCACGAGGGTGGATGCGGCGTTCTCGGTCTCAGGGGTGCCCACATGGACAGTGGCGATGAGGGTCAAGGTATCAGCGGTCAGCTCGGCCTGTCGGGGAGCGGGGATGATCGAAGGGATGGTATTCTTGCTCATATCAATGGTTTCCTTTCATTTGTTCGGTAAGTTCACAGAAGCGGCGGATCTGCTCGGCGATGGTGGCAAGCCCTGCCGCCCAGAACTCCTTGCGTGTCAGGTCAATGCCCGCCACACGCGCACAATCCTCTACATCGGTCAAGCTGGTGGCGGTCAGCATCTGCTTGTAGACAGGGACAAATTCCGCGCCGCGCCGCCGATACTCGGCATACAGCCCGCGCGCGAACAGTCCGCCGAAGGCGTAGGGGAAGTTATAGTAGGACATACCGTAATAATGCCCCTTGCAGAGCCACATATACGGGTGCAGGGTCGAGACATCCAGACCGTCGCCGTAGGCCTTCTTCTGCGCCTCGGTCATCAGCTCGCAGAGGCGGTCGGCACTCATGAACTCCTCTGAGCGGTTTGCAAAGACCGAATCCTCAAACAGGAAGCGGGAGTAGATGTCGCAGATGATCTGGGTGGCATCCGAGATCTGCGCCTCCAGCAGGGACAGCTCGGTCTCGGCATCCTGCGCCTCGGCCAGTGCCGTCTGACCCACCAGCACTTCGTTGAAGGTAGAGGCGGTCTCGGCGACCGGCATGGTATAATCCTGCGCGATGGAGGGATGGCAGAAGACCTGCTGGTCATGGAAGGCGTGTCCCAGCTCATGCGCCAGCGTGACCACATCCGAGAAGGAGCCGGCGAAGTTGGTCAGCACGCGGCTCTGCCCCACGGCGGGCACACCGCAGTCAAAGGCACCGCCAACCTTGCCGGGACGGGGGAAGAAATCGATCCAGGCTTCATCAAAGGCGCGGGCAACCATGTCATGCAGCTGTGTATCGAACTTGCCGAAGATGTTCAGCAGGTAGTCCCGCGCCGCCTCGGTGGTATACTCGGTGTCGCACTTACCGAGGGGGGCGAACATATCCCACCACGGCAGACTGCCCTCGTACCCGAGGTAGGTCGCCTTGGCGCGGAGGTACTTCCAAAAGGTCGGCAGGGCATCCTGCATAGCCGAGAGCAGTGCCTCCAGCGTTTCACGCTTCATGCGGGAGGCGTGCAGGGCCTGATCCAGCGGGGAGGCAAAGCCGCGCAAGGCGCACTCGTTGATGGTCTCCAGCTTGATGCTGTTCATGGCAAAGGCCACGGCATCCTTCATCGGCTCATAGGCGCGAAGCTCGGCCTCGTAGGCATCCTTTCGGACGGCGGGGTCGGGATCATAGGCCAGATTGCGAACATCCGACAGGGTGATGGTCTCGCCGCGATAGCTGACCTTGGCGGAGCTGGTCAGGCTGTTCTGCAGGTTCTCCCACGCCGAGGAGCCGGAGAGCTTCATCTTGGCCAGCAGTGCCTCCTCCCGCTCGCTCAAGCGGTAGCGGCTGTCGGCCACGGTGTGGCGGAGCAGGTAGGCGTACTCGGACAGGGACTCGTCCTCAGCCAGCAGTGCCTCCAGTCGGTCGACACCGCCGTTGGCGATGCGCCCCTGGATGGCTGTCTCGTCAGCCACGGCGGAGGAGAGGATGTCCATGACCTTGCCGGTCAGGCTGGCCGCCGCCGTGTCGGTCGTATCGGCCGAGTAGCGGAGGGAGGCATAGTCGATCAGCTTGGTGGCAAGGGCGGTAATGGCATTCTCGGCATCGATGTACGCATGGATCAGCTCGGCCTCGGACAGGCTTTCGGCCTGCTCGGCGGTCTCATGCAGACGGGCGATGGCGGTCTCCAACGCCGCCATATCCGCGCCCCAGGCGGGGTCATCAAAGCCGGTGTACAGGATGGTCAAGTCCCAGGTTTGGTTCATATCGGTATCTCCTTTGCGGTGTGAAATTTCTTTACTCCTATCATAACACAGAATGGAGAAAAAATCAAGGCGGTAGACTATAATTCTGTCGGGACATTTTTTGCTTTTCCCCGTTCCCTGCCCCGTAACGAAAAATTCACGCCCCGCACTTGACAAGTACAAAAAAAAATGATACTATATAATAGGTCAAGTTTTATCATTTATCGCGGTGACGGAGCCTGCCCCCGGGGGCAGCTCCGCACGGCGTTTGCCCAACAGAAAGGATCATCCGATATGGTGATGTGTGTCAAATGCCACAAGCGCATGGCTGTGGTCTTTATAACCAAAATGGAAAACGGCAAGCGGCACAGCGAGGGACTTTGTCTGCGCTGTGCGCGGGAGGCCGGTTTCCCGGTCGGGGATGTGCTGGGGGATATGTCCCAGCGGCTGGGGATCTCCCCCGAACAATTGGAGAACATGGAGGACTCAGTGGCGGATGCCCTGATCCCCTCCGAGCAGGACGACCTGGAGGACGGCGGAGCCCCCGCCATCGATCTGCCCAAGCTGTTTGAGGATATGGGGCTGACCTCCTCGGATGCCCCAAAGGACGAGGGGAATGATCTGCCCGTCAAGCGGGAGCCGTCCGACCGGCGGCGGCAGGACTCCCACCGAGGCAGCGAAAAAAAGAAGCCCCAGCTCAAGTTCCTGCCCACCTACTGCACCTGCCTGACCGACTCCGCCCGCAAAGGCAAGCTGGACAACATCGTGGGGCGGCAGAGAGAACTGTCCCGGGTCATCCAGATCCTCTGTCGGCGGCAGAAGAACAACCCCTGCCTCATCGGCGAGCCGGGTGTCGGAAAGACCGCCATCGCTGAGGCTCTGGCCATTCGCATTGCCGCGGGGGATGTTCCCTACAAGCTCCGCGACCGCGACGTCTGGCTGGTCGACCTGACTGCGCTGGTGGCGGGGACACAATTCCGCGGGCAGTTTGAGTCCCGCATTCTGGGACTGCTCGGCGAGGTCAAGTCACTGGGCAATGTGATCCTGGTCATCGACGAGGTACACAACATCGTCGGCTCCGGGCAGGCGGACGGCTCGGTCAATGCCGCCAACATCCTCAAGCCCGCCCTGTCGCGCGGCGAGGTGCAGATCATCGGTGCGACCACCCTGTCGGAATACCGCAAGTATATCGAGAAGGACACGGCTCTGGAACGCCGCTTCCAGCCGGTCACGGTGGAGGAGCCGTCGGTCGAGGACTCGGTGGAGATGCTGCGCGGGATCAAACACTACTACGAGGACTTCCACCACATCTCCATCCCGGACGAGGTCCTGCACAGTGCCGCCGTCATGTCCGAGCGGTATATCACAGATCGCTACCTTCCGGACAAGGCGATCGACCTCTTAGACGAGGCCGCCGCCTCCCTTTCTCTCTCCTCGACCGTGCTGAACGAGTCCTACGAGATCAAGGAGGAGCTGTTGAAGCTCAAGGACAGGCGGGAGGAGTTGGAGTCCCGCCCGACCCAAGCCGAGGACGGCGAGGGCGAGCAGAGGAAATATGAGGAGCTGGCAGGCATCAAGGCCAAGGAGCTGCAGCTGACCGCACGGCTGAACGAGCTGGAGCAGGACTCCGAGCAGGTGGTGCTGACGGCGGATCATCTGGCCGAGGTGGTGGAGGTCTGGACGGGCATTCCCGCGTCCAACATCACCGAGAGCGAGTTTGAGCAGGTGGACAAGTTGGAGACTCGTCTCCGCCGCCATATCGTCGGGCAGGATGCCGCCATCTCGGCGGTGGCTCGCGCCGTCAAGCGCAATCGCGCAGGTGTCAGTGCCAAGCGCAAGCCGGTCTCCTTCATCTTTGCGGGACCGACCGGTGTCGGCAAGACCGAGCTGGTCAAGCGGCTGGCCGAGGATCTGTTCCATGTGCCCGAGACCCTGATCCGACTGGATATGTCGGAATTCATGGAGAAGGAATCCGTCAGCCGTCTGATCGGCTCGCCTCCCGGCTATGTCGGGTACGACGACGCAGGTCAGCTGACCGAGAAGATCCGCAGGAAGCCCTACTCGGTCGTGCTGTTTGACGAGATCGAGAAGGCTCATCCGGATGTGCTAAACATTCTGCTCCAGATACTGGACGACGGACGGCTGACCGATGCACACGGGAAGACCGTCAACTTTGAGGATACTATCCTCGTCATGACCACCAACGCCGGCTCCGAGCAACGCACGGGGCAGATCGGCTTCTCGCAGGCGGAAAATGCCGCCGCAGATGCGACCCAGAAGGCTCTGGAGGTCTTCCTGCGCCCGGAGTTTTTGAATCGTGTGGATGAGATCATCACCTTCCGCTCGCTTGGCAAGGAGGATTTCTCTGCCATCGCCCGCATTATGCTGGACGAGCTGGCCGCCGCACTGTCCGCACGCGGCCTGACCTTCACCTACACCGACTACGCCGCCGCGCGTATCGCCGAAGAGTCCTACTCTCAGAAGTACGGCGCGCGGAATATGCGCCGCTATATCCAGCGCCAGGTCGAGGACCCGCTGGCCGAGCTTTTGATCGCCGACTATGCCCGCAAGCTGACACAGGTGCGGCTCTCGGTGCGGGACGGCGCACTAAAGCTGGATGCGCTTTGATCATAAAGGATTCTCGTAACTGTAACCGTAACTGTAACTGTAACTGTAACTGTAACTGTAACTGTCATCCTCGTAAGAAAGGGGGGTCGGCCTATGCCGC
>CAYXBU010000010.1:37224-45734 GCA_964463245.1 uncultured Clostridium sp.
GTAACTGTAACTGTAACTGTCATCCTCGTAAGAAAGGGGGGTCGGCCTATGCCGCGCCGCGAGACCCAAAATCAAGCGACTACGGAAACTCAAGAGAATAGGCGCACGGGAGGGCGCAAACGGATGCGTGTCCACCCTGCGTCCATGCCGCTCGGCACCCTGCTTCGGAACCTGCGGGTAGACCCCGACACGGGGCTGTCCCCGCGGGAGGCCGAAAAACGCCTGCATCGGCAGAGTGTCGGTAGGAAACCATCTGCACCGCTCTTTGCGACCGACACCCGCTCGGTGCACGGGTGTATCAAGCAGCTCTGCAGGGAGCCTGTCCTGTGGCTCTTCCTTGCCCTTTGTGTCAGTGCCCTGCTCTTTGATCGGATAGCGATGGGACTGGCTTGCTTGGGTATGACCCTTGCATACAGTCTGCTCAGTCTGCTCTCCTACGTCCACACCCAACAGATGGACGCGGCTCTGCAAGCGCAGGAAGCCCCCCTCAGCCGTGTATGGCGAAACCGATGTGCACGGCGCATCTCCGCAAACGGGATCGTCCCGGGGGACATCATCCTCCTGTACGAGGGGGACACGATCCCCGCCGATGCCCGCCTCATCGATGCTGACTCGGACTTCACCGTATCCGAGCGGGAGCTATCCCCTGACCCGCAGGATCGGCGGGAGCTCCGACTGGTCAAGAACCCCGATGCGACAATTCTCGCCGCCGGATCCATGCTCCACTCCCCGGAGAACATGGTCTACGCGGGGGGAATCGTGGTTCAAGGCCGCGCCCGCGCGGTCGTGGTCGCCACGGGACTCAAGACCCATCTGGGCGGCATGAGCGGCGGGGTGCGCCCTGTTCACCGCAGCAGCATTCCCGCCTCCTTCCGTCGAGTTGAAAAGTTGCTCGGTCGATGCAACATCGCCCTGGCCGCGCTGGTCATCCCCGTGACGGCGATCGGCATTTGGAGGCTGGGCGACCGCTACAATCTTCTGGACATCATGCTGACGGCTCTGACCCCCTGCCTCTGCTCCATGACGGGACACATCCTGCTACGCGCCGCGTTCGTGGGGGCATCCCTGCGCGAGAGAGCCGCCGAGACGCGAGATGTTTCCTGCTCGGCCGACATACGCAACAACCGGGCGTTGGATGAACTGCAGGAGATCGACGAGATACTGCTGGTCGGAACGGCAGGTCTGCACGACGGGGAGGCTCACCCGGAGTACCTGTCGGTTCATGGGGAGCGATATGACTGCACCCGTCCCGATGCCTCAACAGTAGCCGAGCGGTTTGCCACCTACGCCTACCTGTACGCCGCTGTCCTGCGGGACGAGGAGAACAAGGCCATGCGGCTCCCCGTATCCTCCGAGCTTGAGGTCCTCCTGCGCGAGAGGTTATCGCTCTGTGAGGCTATGTATAAGTGGGCAGAATTGGAGACCGACGGGGTTCGCTTGCGGGTCAGCTCGGCTTCTGCGGTGACCCACACCTTGGACGAGCTACCGACCGTTACGGTCGAATGGAATGACGGCAGTCATGTGGAGCTGTGCTTCTGTGATACACCCGACGAGGTCGCCGACTGCCGCCTGACCCCCGACCATGCCACCCTTTCCCCCTTCGATGCCGCACAGTTGGAGTCTGTCCGTCATACCCACCGCCAGGCGCGGCTGGCGGGACTGCGCACCTGCTTCCTTGTATCGGTACAGCCCGAGGGCACCTGTTTGGAAGGTATGATCGCCTATGCCCCCGCCATCTGTCGCAAGACCGACGGCGTGGTTCAGGCTCTGCGTTCCGAGGGGATCGCCGTGACCGCTTTCCTTCGGAATGTCTCGGAGGAGAATACCCGCGTGCTGTCCGCCTGCGGGATCACGCAAGATGCCCTGGCTGACCGTCCGCCGCGCGAGTTGCGGAGGCGTACCCCCGCGATCCGCCTGCGCCGATCCGGAGTCACGGCCTTTGAGGGGTGCAGTACCGCCTACATTTCGGATTACATCGCCGCCCGTCAAAAAGAGGGCGCACATATAGCGGTGCTCAGCGGAGATGCTCGGGACAGAGCCTTGCTGGGCATGGCGGATGTGGCCTGCACGGTCTGCCCTGCGGGGCTGTATCGGTCAGCCATGGATCACTCCTTCCCAGCCCTGAAGGTAGGAGAAGCCGTCACACGCGACGGCACCCCCGACTCGCCCTGCGCGACCGACTCCTGCCGCCGCTGTGCCGACCTGACCGTGCGGCGAGCGGATGCCTCCGGGGGCGGTATCCCGGGGATCCGCACGGCACTGGACACCGCCGAACGCTACCGCGCCGCGCTGAGCAGTCTGAGTCGCTATCTAAGCCTTTCGCAAATACTCCGTCTCCTGATGTTGCTGATCCCCGTTTGCATGGGCGCGGCTCTGCCGGATGCACCGTGGCTCCTGTTATCGGGGCTGTTTGCGGACATGATCGCGCTGTTCTCCTTCTCCCTGGCAGATATGCGGGTATCGCGAGATCCGGATGATCGCCGCAAGCCCACGCCCCCGGGCATCCGTCCCCTGCTCTCCTCCCGCCTTCATGATCTTGTCGGTATCGCCGTGGCGGTCGCCTGCATCTGGACAGCCGCCGGTATCGGCATCCTGACCGCCACGAGCTTCGGTGTCGCCACCCCGGGCGGATACGCCGGCATAGCCCTGCTGTCCATCCAGTTTGCCCTCTACCTGACCGACCCCGTCCTGATGCGGCGGACACCCGGCGGGCTGTTCTGCTTGCTCCTATTCGGCCTTGTGTGGGTGGGTGCGCTGGCCGTCAGCCTGGGCTCGGGTCTGCGACTGCTCTGGAGCCTGCTTTTGCCCATCGCCGGAGCCGTGGTCTTCCTGCTCTCCCGCGGGATCACGCAGCTGATCCTGAGGACGGTACACCGCAAGCCTTCCGCGTGACACATTGCCCCGCGCGGATGCAAGTTTCCCCCTGCCCCGACATACACTGGGACAGGAGGTGATCCCTCATGCAACCGATAAACACCGATGACCTCTTTCGTATGCAGGTCATCAATCTCTGCGACGGCTCTGCCCTCGGCTTTCCCGAGGCATTGGAGCTGCGCTGTGGGTGCGGCTGTGGCGGCTGTACCGTCACGGCACTGGTCATCCCCTGTGACACCGGCATTCCCGCCTGGTTGCCGTTCGGACGGCACAGTGTGTGGTGCATCCCGTGGGAACGGGTGGAGTGCATCGGCGAGGACGCGATCTTGGTGCGGCTTCCCCCGGATGCGCTGGCGGGCTGTTGCCGCCATGACCGCAGATCACGCAGACACTAATATAGGATCCATCCCCCTGTACGTTACCGCACAGGGGGATGGATCCTTTTTCTATGGGTCTTATTCTGCTTGCCGCCAGGAGATCACCTCGCGGATACCCGCATTGTCGGTCTCGGCGTAGGTGACCGTGATGGCATCCCCCGCCTCGATCAAGATCAGGGTCTCGTCATCCGCGAGTTTTCCGCGGTAGACACAGCCGTCCTCTCCGCGCAGGTACACGACGGTCGAGCCGTCCAGCACCGGCAGGAGCACCTCCCGCACGGCAAAGGTAGCCTCATGGGTCGGTACCTCGGGGGCGGGTGGCTCGGTCGAAAGACCCTCACGCACCAGAAGCTGACGATAGGCGGTCTTGGCCTCGGTCTGAGTCGTACCGGTCGCGACAAGGCTGTACTTCTCCACGTTGACAAGCGCGTACAGTTTGACCAAGCCCCCCTCATCCTTGAGCACCATGATATAGGTCGCCTGTCCGTCGATATTGATCAAGGACGGGAAGGAGGCCTTGTAGCCCTTCTCCTGCACCTCGCCCTCGGCGGCACTCATGGCAGAATACTCCTCCGCGCCGACCACGGGATAGTAGCGATACTCCCCCGTGCGGGCATTGGTGAGGATAAAGCCGATGTTGGACTCATCCCCCGCAACCGAGGTCACACCGGTGAAGTACCATACGTCGTCCCCGCGCACGATGTAGCCGAAATCATCGGTGGTCTTGCGGCAATCCCGCTTGCCGATAACCGAGTTCCACCAGCCGCCCGCCAGAGTGCCGTACCAGTCGTACTTCTCGGAGGCGAGATACCCGTCATACACATTGTCGATCCAGGAGGGGGTCTCGTCCACGTTATACAGGGTCGAGGTACCACTGCAGGGGTCGAACACGATGACCTCGTCCACATCGTTGGCACCGAACAGCCCGATACGGGGCTTCATGCAGGACACGACGAACCAGGGCTTCCCTTCCTCGTCGATCTCGAAGTTGATATCCCCGAATATCTTAGTCGGGTAGGAGAAACGCAGCTTGCGGGTCAGGTCATCGCCGAAGTAGGCACTGTTCACATAGCGGAGCGGCTCGGCAAAACGGACATACTCTGCATCATTTCTGACAGGATCGATCATGACATAGCCGGGAACGCCGCGGTCGGCATTGTTGACCCAGCGGAAGAAGTTTACATATTCCAGATTACAGACCTTCTTGGGGGTACCCTGATAGTTGATCTGGTTGTAATCCCCACTCAG
The DNA here is from genome assembly GCA_964463245.1 of uncultured Clostridium sp. Classification (GTDB taxonomy): domain Bacteria; phylum Bacillota; class Clostridia; order Oscillospirales; family CAG-272; genus CAMEON01. The sequence goes on from CAYXBU010000010.1 coordinate 41,724, forward strand.
CTCGTACTGGGATACCACATCCGACAGCTCCCCCAACGCCCGTTTGCCGATGATGGCCGCCGAGTCGGAGTCCATCAGAGAGATATTGGTAACAACATCCGCCTCGGGCATATCCTCGCTGAACTTGGCCTCGGTGACTGTAATGAGGGAGGCATAGTCCTCGGCGTTGAAGAAGGTGGAGGAGATGATCCCGCCTACGATCAGCACGGCCAACGGCACGGCGCAGACAAGGAGGAACTTCTTATTCGGGCTGCATTTCAGCTTTTCATCGGTATTCTTGCCCTTCTTGACCTTCTCGACCCGCAGGCCGAACATACCCAGCGGTGCTCCGTAGAAGCACAGCACGAGTAGGATAAAGAGCCAGAAGCCGACGCTCTGCGGATTCAGGGGCGGGAGCAGGAGATAGTATGCCGTAGCCGTCAGAGCCGTGCCGATCACGGCCGCCAAAATGATACGAGTCGACTTTTTCATATGGAGAGCTTCCTTTCCCGACTCACTCTTTGAACTTCATGGTCAAGGAGATGCGCTTTTTCTTGACATCCACCGCCAGCACCTTGACTCGCACGACGTCACCCAAGGAGACCGCCTCGGAGGGGTGCTTGATGAACTTGTTCGACAGCTGGGAGATATGCACGAGCCCGTCCTGATGCACGCCGATGTCCACGAATGCACCGAAATCCGTCACATTGCGTACCGTGCCGGTCAGGATCATATCCGGTTTCAAGTCCTCCAGTGACAGCACATCCTCCCGCAGGACGGGTGCATCAAAACCGTCGCGGATGTCCCGTCCCGGCTTTTCCAACTCGCCGATGATATCCAAGAGGGTCGGCTCACCCACCTCCAGTGTCTCGCACACCGAGGCAAGACCGCGCTTCATGACCTTCTTCCGCAGGTCGGCAAGACCTCCTCCCGCGATGTCCTCCACGCTGTAGCCGAACATGGAGAGCAGGCGGCGGGCACAGTCGTAGGACTCGGGGTGGACCCCCGTGTTGTCCAGTATCTCCCGTCCACCCGGGATGCGCAAAAATCCCGCACACTGCTCGAAGGCTTTAGCACCGATGCGCGGAACCTTGGTCACCTGAGAACGGCTGGTAAAGGCACCGTTTTCCTCGCGGTATTTGACGATATTCTTGGCGGCGGTGGTATTGATGCCGGCGATGTAGGACAGGAGGGAGTAGGAGGCGGTATTGATGTCCACCCCGACCGCATTGACGCAGGTCTCCACCACACCGCCCAGCGCCTCGTCCAGCCGCGCCTGCTTCATGTCGTGCTGGTACTGCCCGACCCCGATGCCCTTGGGGTCGATCTTGACCAGCTCGGCCAGCGGATCCTGCAACCGCCGCGCAATGGACACGGCCGAGCGTTGCATGACATCGAAGTCCGGGAACTCCTCGGCCGCCAGCTGTGAAGCCGAATAGATGGAGGCTCCCGCCTCACTTACGATGATATACTTGCAGGGCTTCTCGATCTGCTTGAGGATACCCGCGATGAAGGCCTCGCTCTCGCGGGAGGCTGTGCCGTTCCCGATGGCGACCACATCCACGCTGTAGTTACGGATGAGCCGCTTGACCACCCGCGCGGCCTCCTCGGCGCGGGGCTTGATGGTCGGGTAGACCACGGCGGTATCCAGCACCTTGCCGGTCGCATCCACCACGGCTAATTTACAGCCGTGGGCATAGCCGGGGTCAAAGCCCAGCACCACCTTGCCCTTGAGCGGCGGCTGCATGAGCAGGTGGGATAGATTGTCCGAAAAGACCTTGATGGCACCCTCGCAGGCGTTGTCGAAGAGGTCGTTCCGTATCTCCCGCTCGATGGAGGGGGAGATCAGGCGGGTATAGGCATCCGTGACCGCCGCCTGCACATACGGCTCTGCGGGGGAACGGTTCCCGGACAGCACTTGATTGTAGAGATAGCCCAGCACGATGTCCTCGGGAACGCTCAGCGTGACCTTGAGGAACTCCTCCTTCTCCCCGCGGTTGATGGCCAGCACGCGGTGTCCCGGGAGTTTGCACAGCCGCTCCGAGAAGTCGTAGTACATGGCGTAGACCGAGTCCTCCTCCTTGGCGGCCTTGACCACCAGAGAACCGGACTCAAAGGTCAGGCGGCGCAGTTCACGGCGGTAGTCGGCGTTGTCCGACACCTCCTCCGCGATGATGTCCTGTGCCCCCTGCAGGGCGGCGGTCACATCCGGCACATCCTTTTCAGGATCAACGAAGGCCTCGGCCTGCTCCTCGATGGTGGGAGCATAGATCGTCTCCTGAGCAAACAGGAGGATAGCCAACCCCTCCAAGCCCCGCTCCCGTGCGACCGAGGCTCGGGTCTTGCGCTTGGGACGGAAGGGTCGGTAGATGTCATCCACCTCGGTGACGGTGGTGGCGCGTTCAATGGCGGCACTGATCTCCTCGGTCAGCTTTCCCTGCCCCTCGATCAGCCCGCGCACCTCCTCCTTGCGCTTTTCCAGATTGCGCAGGGAGGTCAGCTTTTCGTCCAGCTGACGCAGGACATTGTCGTCCAGACTTCCGGTCACCTCCTTGCGGTAACGCGCAATGAAGGGGATAGTGTTTCCCTCATCGATCAGGCCGACGGTCTTCTCGACCTGCCCGACGGTCAGGTTCAGATCCTTGGCTAAGGTCTCAATGATATTCATGTATCCGGTTTCTCCGTTTCGTCTTATTCATGTTCATGCTCAATCCACGCGGATCAGCTCGCCGTCGCCGGGTGCTAAGGTCAGCCGACAGGTCTCCTGCTCGGCAAAGGGCCTCCAGATGCCGGCGATCTTGTCAAAGTGCATGGCGCGTCTGCCGGGCGTGACGGTAAAGGAGACCGGCATAGCCTTCTCATAGTCCTTGTTCGCCAGCAGGATATAGCCGCCGTCAAAGAAGCCCGCCGTGATGTTCTCGGCCTCCAGCGAGTCGATGTCCCCAAAGGAGCCGTTCCAATAGGACACCTTGGTGTCCGGCACCTGTCCCAGGTGGAACACGGCGCGGTTCTCTCGTCCCATCAAGAGGTCGCCCATCACCTGCAGCTCTCGGTTGATGCTCGATACCATGCGGTAGTGCTCGGTCTGCTCGCCGCTCTTGGAGATCATGCCGTTCTTCCAGTGCCACATATCGTCCCCCTCGTCGGTATCCACGCCGGGCGTCCAGTAGGTAAAGTAGGACAGGCGACGGGAACCATAGACCAGCGACTGGAACACCTCCCAGCGCAGCTCCGCCTCGCAGAGGTTGCGGTAGGGACCGTGCTCCACCACCAGTATGATGACCATAAAGGGGATGCCGGTCTCGGAGCTGACCTGCCGCACATCCTCGATGTTGTCAAAGAAGCCGGGTCTCTCCACCTTACGGAAGGCCGCCTCGTAGATCTGACTCTCCCGCTCGTCCTCTATGTCCTGCGACTCCATGGGTTCACCCTTGATGAAGTGGTAGTGGTCGTAGCTGATGATGGACGGCTTGACCTGATCGGCGTACTGCCGCACATGGTCGTAGTAGGTCGGATTTCCCAGCATTTCGGGAGAGGCGTAGTTGGGGAACAGGTTGATGTAGGACTCATGCACCGGGTCAAGGTCGGACAGGATATGCCGCACCTGAGCCAGTGCCGGAAAGGAGCCGCTGTTCGGCTCGTCCACGATGTGGTAGCCGTGCAGTGCGGGATAGCCCGCATAGTCCCGCACAACAGCGCGCAACAGCTCGGCTCGGTGCTCGGTGTCCCCCACGGCGCGGTCGATGCGGTGATCCGACATGGTCACGCGCAGACCCAGCCGCTCGCAAAGAGCCAGCACCTCGCAGTTGGTCTCATAGCCGTAATCATAGGTACCGATCAGGTTCAGACCGGCGGCCTTCATCTCCTCAAACCGCTCGGCGGCTAAGGTGCCGTCCTCATGGCGAATGAATTTGTGCGGAACACCGCACCAGTGGGTGATCATAAATCGAGTATCCATAACTTGAACCTCCTGATAGTTTTAGGGCAACACCGCACAATTCACGGCTTACGCCTTTTTCACTCACTTGCTTG